>JAJXTL010000204.1 GCA_021783855.1 Pseudomonadota bacterium | reverse complement strand
CCCCCATCAACGCCCAGGTCGTGACAATGGTGACGTTGAGTTTGAAGAACCCGTGCTGCCATAAAATCAGTTCGTCTGAACTAAGGTGCATGACTCACTCTCCGTATTGCCGGTAGTCGGGTGACAATGAGGCGCGCGATGACGAATCCTGCCAGGCACACAGCCAGCCGTCTCCAGTCACTGCCCATGACAAAATAAAATCCAGCCAGCGTGATGCCGGTACGCAACAACAGACTGCCCATAAACCACAACGCTGGCCTTGTTGAGGCAACTCCCTTTTGCACCGTCCACCACAGCCCGCCGAAAAACAGCACGCCGAGCGCTATCCCGGCAAGCAAGGCAACTACCAGATAAATGATTTCACTCATCTTTTTTCTCCAATTCCGAGTGAATTTCCCGGTCTTCCTTCGCCACCCAGTGCCATGCATTGAGACAGCCCATAGCCAGACCGATAATCAAAAGCGTGAGCGTCCATGAATGAACTCCGGGATAACTTTTGTCCAGCCAGATTCCCAGCGCCGCACCGAGCAATGTCGGCACCGCCACCGACCAGCCGACCAGCCCCATCATCCCGAGACCGGACCAGACAGTCTGCGTGACCCTGCGCTGTGCTTTCAGTTTGCGCATCTCCTGCTCCCCTACCCTGCGTATAAATGACTTCTCGCCTGCACGGGGTTCATCAGCCACGATGATACTCCGCAAAACGCCGCATAAATCCGCTTTCCAACTTTGCCAGCACCGCGCGCACCTGCTTCTCGCCCTCGTCGATATTGACGAACTCACGCTCCACCGCCTCGCGCAGCCGGCCCAGGGACATGCCGCCGATTGCGTTGCGCACCGAGACCATCACCTCATCACCCGCCTTGACCAGCACCCCCTGATCGACAGCCACGTAGACTTCGCCCTCGGCTTCGCGTTCATAAACGAGGATTCCCGCTGCCAGCACCGCCACGCAATCGAGACGCCTTTGCAACAGTCCAAACGAGCCTTGCGGTGTTTGCGCCACGATGCGCTTCACCCCGTCTACTTCGGCGAAAACCTGGTATGGCAGCAGCACTTTAAGCTTCATGTTCGGCCGCCGGATTAGTCCGGGGTTGAGGCCGCACTGCCTCACTTATCGCCCCTATCATGTACAGCGCGCTCTCGGGCAAATCCGCAAATTCATCATTCAGGATGCGCTCGCAGCCGTCGAGCGCATCTTTGAGACTGACCAGCTTGCCCTTAATACCGCTGAACTGCTCGGTGGTAAAAAAAGGCTGCGTCAAAAAACGTTCGAGGCGGCGGGCACGGGCGACGGTAGCACGGTCGGCAGCTGATAATTGCTCCAGACCCAGCATCGCGATAATGTCTTTCAAATCGGCATATTGGGCGAGCGTGCTCCTGATCTGTTGCGCAAGCGCATAGTGGCGTTCGCCGACAATGCCGGGAGTCGCCATTTTGGAGTTTGATTGCAGCGGATCGATGGCAGGATAAAGTCCCTCGCTGGCTTTTTTTCTCGACAGCACGATGGAGGCGGAGAGGTGCGAAAAGGTGTGCACGGCGGCCGGATCGGTGAAATCGTCCGCCGGCACATACACGGCCTGAATGGAGGTGATCGCGCCGGTATCGGTATTGGCAATACGCTCCTCCAGACCCGACAACTCGGTCCCCATGGTCGGCTGGTAGCCCAGGCGCGAAGGCATCTGCCCCATCAGGCCGGAAATCTCGGAGCCTGCCTGGATGAAGCGGAAAATATTGTCGATCAACAGCAGCACATCGCGATGCTCGTCATCGCGGAAGTACTCGGCCATGGTCAGCGCTGCATGTCCCACGCGAAAACGGCTGCCAGGCGGTTCGTTCATCTGCCCGAACACCATCACCATATTCGGCAACACGCCTGCCTGTTTCATGTCGCGATAGAGTTCTTCCCCTTCCCGGCAGCGTTCGCCGATACCGCAGAAGATGCTCACCCCTTCGTGGTGTCCGACCATGTTGTGTATCATTTCGGTGAGCAATACAGTCTTGCCCACCCCCGCCCCGCCGAACAATCCCGCCTTGCCGCCGCGTTCCAGCGGGGAGAGTACATCGATCACCTTGATGCCGGTCTCAAATATCTCGGACTGAGTGGAACGACGCGACAAGGGCGGCGGCGCACGATGTACGCTGCGCCATTCGATATCGGTGGGTGCTGGCAGACGATCAATCGCATTGCCGAATACATCGAACATGCGCGAGAGCGTTGAAAGGCCCACCGGCGCCATCAAAGGCCCGCCAGAATCGGTTACTGTCATGCCACGAGCCAGTCCCTGCGTCGGGGTCAGCGCAATGCCGCGCACCCGCTGCGAGTCCAGTTGAGTAAGTACCTCGATGGCGACACCCTCACCCGCATGCAGCAAGGAATAGATCGGCGGCAGAAAAGTCTCGAAGCGGATATCCACCACGCTGCCGCGCACCGAGACGACCTTGCCTGAATTCAGAGAAGTCATAATCGCACCTGTTGCAATGCCGGGTAGCATACACCCTTTTGCAACACCTCTTAAGAGACGGCTCTCCCCTTGAGCTTAGCAGCGGGTCAGAGTCCGGCCAGCCAAAGCCTGAAGCGCAGCCCGATGCCGCTGGTCAGACCTACTTCGATGAAGCGTATCTTGCCGTCCGGCGAAATGATAAAACTGGCGGGCACGGCGTTCACTCCCCATGCATGGGAAATACTGCCGTCGCTATCGTTCAGTGCCGGGAAGCTGAGCCCCTGCTGCTGCATGAAGCGGGTCACCTCAATCGCATTGCCGCTCTGCATCGCAACCGTGATGACTTCCGGGTGGTCATGCGCGATCGCGTCGATTGAACCCTGTTCTGTGCGGCAGATCGGACACCAGGTCGCCCAGAAGTGCACCAGCACCGGCTTGGCGGGATGTGCGGGCAGTTTGTAGGGCATGCCTGCGAGCGTTGTGCCCTGCAAGGCGGGTGCAACGCCGCTGACCATATCGCGTTGCTGCCAGGCGCGGATGCCCGCAACCACAATCACGAACACCAGAACCTCGACGGCCCATTTTTTCAGACGGGATTTACTCACCCTGTTTGAATTGCTCGATCAGACGGCGATCGCGTTTGGTCGGCCGCCCTCTGAAGGCAGGCCGGTCGACCCGCAACTGCTCTGCCAGCAAGGCGCGCCGCTCGCGGCTTTCATCGCTCTCGCAATAGAGCTTTTGTGCCTGCGGCGCCGGCCCGCGTTTTTCGGACAACGCCAGCACTTCAAGGTTAAACTGATAGGCGCCGACCCGAATATCCACACGGTCGCCCTTGCCTATTGCCTTGGCGGGTTTCACGCGTGCATCGTTGACCAATACCTTACCGACCTCGATTGCATCGACGGCCAGCCCGCGTGTCTTGTAGAAGCGTGCAGCCCACAGCCATTTATCGACGCGCATTTTAACGGGTTCTTCGCTCATAGCAGAACTCTCACTGAATAACAGGCCTGATTATAAACCTTGCAACTTCATCAATGATGATGCGCGACTTCCGGATACAGGGTGCAGGCATGTTCGGTTGTGCCGAGTTCCACCTGCAAGGTGCTGTGCTGGACTGAGAATCGCTCTTTCAATGTACGCGTAATGTCGTCCATGAATACATCGCCCGGGTAGCCTTCCGGCATCACCAGATGAACGGTCAGCGCCGTCTCGGTCGTGCTCATGCCCCAGATATGCAGATCGTGTATGTCGGCAACACCCTTGCACTGGCGCAAATAGGATTCCACCTCCGACAATTCGACGTTTGCCGGCACCGCGCTCAGCGCCAGATGTACTGAATCGCGCAACAGACCCCAGGTACCCGTCACCACCACCGCCACGATCACCAGGCTGACAGCAGGATCAAGCCAGTACCAGCCGGTAAACAGCATGATGGCGCCTGCAACAACCACACCCAGAGAAACGGCCGCATCGGCCGCCATGTGCAGATAGGCGCCACGCACGTTAATGTCGTCATGGCTGCCCCGCACGAACATCCAGGCCGATAGCCCGTTGATCAAGATGCCGATACCCGCCACTATCATCACCAGGGTGCCCGCCACGGCAGGCGGCTGGGAAAATCGCAGCACGGCTTCCCACGCAATCGCCCCGCACGCCACCAGCAAAAACATGGCATTCGCCAATGCGGCGAGAATCGAGGTGCTGCGCAACCCGTAGGTATAACGCCCGGAAGGCCGCCGGCGGGCAAGAATCGCCGCGCCTCCGGCCATTAACAGGCCCATCACATCGGCCAGATTATGTCCGGCATCGGCCATCAGCGCGGTCGAGTTGGCGATTAAACCATAGGCAAACTCGACCACGACATAAAGTGTGTTCAAGGCAATCGCAATTCCAAATGCCCGACTGTTCGGATCGCCGTGATGATGATGTTCGCAATGTGCCATTTTTCCGCCTGGTGGTTGGTTGTTGTTTCCGGGGTGATAAGCACTTCAAAGCGGCAAGCCAATATAAACCGCAATCGAGCACGGAGATTTTATCATTCTCCGGAATGCAAAAAGCCCGTTATTAAACGGGCTTTTTCTGATTTGGCGTCCCCAACGAGATTCGAACTCGTGTTACCGCCGTGAAAGGGCGATGTCCTAGGCCTCTAGACGATAGGGACGTGGTGCAAAAATCTTTCTTTGGTGGAGATAAGCAGGATCGAACTGCTGACCTCTTGCATGCCATGCAAGCGCTCTCCCAGCTGAGCTATACCCCCCTTACCTCGAAAGAGCGCGCATTATAGGGAGGTGATCCCGGCTTGTAAAGTCAT
>JAJXTL010000043.1 GCA_021783855.1 Pseudomonadota bacterium | reverse complement strand
CTGGCGGCGCGGATGCTCGTGCATGATGCCGGCACGCGCCGGTTCCACCCCCAGCGTCATCGCGGGTGGGCCATCCATGATGATGTTGATCCACAGCAGTTGGATCGCTGTAAAAGGCGCGGGCAGCCCCAACAGCGTGGCGGCGAGCACGGTGAGGATGGCGCCGATGTTGGTGGAGAGCTGGAAGCGCACAAATTTAACGATGTTGTCGTAGATCACGCGGCCTTCCTCCACGGCTTTTACGATGGTGGCGAAGTTGTCGTCGGTAAGCACCATGACGGCCGCCTCCCGGGTGACCGCCGTGCCGGTAATGCCCATCGCAATACCGATGTCAGCGGCTTTGAGCGCGGGCGCATCGTTTACGCCGTCGCCGGTCATCGCGACGATGTGTCCGTCGTTTTTTAACGCGTTGACAATTTTCACCTTGTGCTCTGGAGCGACGCGTGCAAAAACAGAAATACCATCTATGCGGCGGGACAATTCCGCCTCGCTCATGGCATCGAGTTCCCGCCCTTCAATCACCTCGCCGATCAGTCCCAACTCGCGAGCGATGGCGGCGGCTGTTACTTTGTGATCGCCGGTGATCATCTTGACCTGGATGCCTGCCTGCGCGCAGCGGGCGATGGCGGCTTTCGCCTCGGGCCGTGGCGGATCCATGAGGCCGGCCAATCCCAGAAAAGTCCAACCCTCCGTCCATACCCACAGGTCGCCCGCCGGATCAAAGTCGGCACCGGGAATGATCTTGTGCGCCACCGCCAGCACACGCAGCGCCTGTGCGGCGAGGCGCTCATTCTCGTCCGCAATGGCGGCGCGCGCCGTAGCATCCAGGGGGCGCTCCCCATCATCTGTCAGGTTATGGGTAGAACGTGCCAGTAACACATCGGGCGCACCCTTTATATACATCTCCACTGTTGCGCCGGCATGGTGGAATGTGGCCATAAACTTGTGTGCGGAATCGAAGGGGATTTCGGCGATGCGAGGCTGTTCTTCCTGCGCTGCTTCCGGGTCGAGACCGCCTTTTTGCGCCAGCACCCACAACGCACCCTCGGTGGGATCGCCGATCAGTTGCCCGTCGCGCACACGGGAATCGGTGCAGAGCGCCATCGGCAGCAGAAAGGGGACAGGATCCGTTTCACTTTCAAAGACAATCCCGCCGTCGGGTGCATAGCCCTCGCCGCTGACCGAAAAGCTTCGCCCGGCAAACCAGCCGGCGCGCGCGGTCATCTGGTTCAGAGTGAGGGTGCCGGTCTTGTCCGAGCAGATCGCTGTGGTGGAGCCCAGCGTTTCCACAGCGGAGAGTTTCTTGAGGATGGCCTGGTTCTGCGCCATGCGCCACATGCCGATGGACAGCGTCACTGTTACCACAGCCGGCAGACCTTCCGGAATGGCGGCGACGGCCAACGCCACCGCAGTCATTGCGGCCTCTGTCCAGGGCAGGCCGCGCGCAAAATCAAGTGTAAAAATGACAGTCACCACCAAGCCTGCAATCGCTGCGAGTTTCTTCCCCAGCGCATCGAGTTGTTTTTGCAGCGGGGTTTCCGATTCCGCAGCACTGGCGATCATTCCGGCGAGCTTGCCCATTTCGGTGGCCATGCCGGTGGCGGTCACCAGCATTTCGGCGCGCCCGCGTGTGACCACCGTATTCATGTAGAGCAGGTTGATTCGATCGCCCAAGGGCAGTTCGGCCTTGTCCAGCGCCGCCACCGACTTGCCGACGGCATGGGATTCTCCGGTCAGCGCTGCTTCCTCGATTTCGAGACTGTGCGCGACCAGCAGGCGACCATCGGCGGGAATGCGGTCGCCGGCTTCGAGCAGCACGATATCTCCCGGTACTAAATGTACGGCATCTATTTCCTCAATGCGCGCATTGCGCCGCACCCGTGTGCGCGCCGCCAGCATGCTCTTCAGCGCCGCCAGCGTTTGTTCCGCCCGGTGCTCCTGATAAAACCCCAGGCCGGCGTTGAACAGTACCACGACGAGAATCACTGCTGCGTCCTTGATATCGCTGATCGCCCAGGATAACGCGGCGGCGAACAACAGCACGATCACCAGCAAATTTCTGAATTGGTCGAGGAATTTCAGCCAGACCGGACGGGGCGTGGCCTCGATCAGTCTGTTTTCGCCGAGGCGGGCAAGGCGGTCGGTGGCTTCGCCTTCCTCCAAACCAAGTTTCAGGTCAACGCTAAGTGTATCGGCTGCGATTTGCGGCGACAGGGTATGCCAGATGGGTTCGTCAATGTGCATGTTCGAAAAGTATCCATGAATTAAGTACATACAGCATAAACAGACCCAGACTCACCCAGGTCAGTCCAAGCACGGTGCGTCCCTGCGGACGGAAGATCAGGCCTACGGTCACCAGCGCGCTCATCATCACGGCGGTAAATACGGTCAGTACGTGACTGGCATCGACATGCGCAAGCAGCGGGCCTTTCGTGTAAAACACATCGTCGATTGCCAGGATGACGATGTCGAACAGGTTGCTGCCCAGCAGGTTGGCGATGGCCATGTCCAGTGCGCCGATGCGCAGTGCCGAAATGGTCACGGCCGCCTCAGGGGCGGAGGTCACGGCGGCTACCAGCAGGGTACCTACAAAACTCTTTTTCCAGCCCATTAACTCGGAAATGTCTGTAGCGACAAAAGGTAGCCAGGAACCCGCCAGTATGACTGCGATGGCTGCCAGTGCATAACCTTTGACGGCGCTGCGCAAAGTTACCCCCGGATAACGTTCTGCGGCATCACCGGTGAATTCAGTAAGGGTTCTGGACTCAAAACTGTAAACCGCGCGCATCGCAACCAGATACACCAGCACGATGAGCGGAGAGTACAAGCCCACATGGCCCAATGCCGGACTCAGGCCTGCGTGATCCAGCAGCAGACTGAAACCGGCAAAGGCGATCAGGATGGTGCCCAGTGCTGCCGACAGAATATGTCCCTGAGCAGCTTTGCCGTAAAGTGTTTCGCGCTTGTACAAGGCATCGAGCAACACCAGAATGGTCAGGTTGAAAACCGTGCTGCCCAGTACGTCACCAACTGCTATGTTCGGTGCAGACGCAATGGTCACCGATGAAATTCCGGTTGCCAGTTCAGGCAGCGAGGTGGCGGTAGACAGCAGGATGAGACCGACCCAGGATGCGGACATGCCGGTTTTTTCGGCAATGATGTCGCCATAGCGGGAGAGAAAGTAACCCGCGTAAGCGATGACGGCAAGGCAAAGCAGCAGTTCCAGCCAGAGCAGCATGTTGATTCCTGTGTGGGAAGAGCGATAACAAGGGAACTTCGTCAGTGTATTCTATAGCAGGGCGTGCGGCTGGTGTCCAATATCGCTATGGGCAGTCTAACGGGCATAGTAGCTGCGGACACCCCTTATGATGAAATTGTTTTAATCATGAGGGGTGTTTTTTGCTATACACGTTAGGCAAATATTTAGGGAGCCGCTGATTTAATCCGTTCGTGGTTAAGTGATGACTTGCACTGGTTTATCGTGCTTAGTCAGAACTTAGTTGTTTCACCAGAGCCTGTCGAACCATGACCGGATTAAATCATTAATAATCATATTATTACATCAGCCCTTCGACATGCTCAGGGCGAACGGGTGATTTGTTCAGCGGTTCCTTAGAAAATTTGCCCGTATTTTTGGACGTTAAACCGCTTTATCAGCATGTTCGGCCCGCTTTTCCTCGACAAACTGATCTTTGTTGATGCGGATGAACAGCAGCAGAACACCTGAGTAAATGAAGGTGGACAGCAGCACCACGCCTATCACGACGGCCTTGAACATTTCAAGATACTGGAACGTAGATGGAATCATGGACAGCATCACGATGGACAGGCCGCCCTTGATTCCGGCAAAGGTCAAGACCCCCCACCAGCGGAAGCTGACGGTAGTCATTTTGTCGGTCCTGTTGCTGATCCATGCAAATAATCCCATCATTGCGGCACGAATCAGGGTGGTGGCTGCAAACATAGCCAGAATTTCAACCTTGTACTTCAGCAACAGACCAAGGTCTATCATTTCCGCCATGGCAACGAACAAGATGGTATTGGCGACCAATGCCAGCAATTGCACATCCTCCTTGGTGCGCAGATGGCGTTCCCGTTCTGCTACGGTGGTTTTGATCCTTTGCAATACATGCCGGATGGCACTGGTGGAAGTTGCAAGCAGCTCGGCTTCAAGCTGAAGTTCCGCCTCATCCCTGTCGATGCGCTGATTTTCATCGGCAATCGCCCGGGTCATCACATGGTGTACGGTAATGGTGGCGAAGATGCAGGCCAGAATGCCAGACAGATGCATATGCGTATGGACGCCGAACAGATTCAGCAATGCATAAAAATGCTCTGACAGTTCGAAAGAGCCATAGCCTGTCATGATCAGTACCATCATTTCGGCAATCCGGTTTTCAGTGGTTTTCATCACAGCCAGACCGATAAAGCCGACCACCACGCCTACCGCCAGCGAGCCGAAGATGACGGCGCTGCTGATCTCAACAACATAAGCCGTGCTGAGCACGCCGCCATTCAGAGCATATAGACCGATAAAGACAAATACGATCAGTGCCGTGGCGTCATTGAACAGGCTCTCGCCTTCGGCCAGGACTTTCAGTCGGTGCGGCAACTCAAATTTTGCGAAAATGCTGACCACCGAAACGGGGTCGGTCGCCAACACCATGGCAAACAGCACGATAACGGCCGCGAATGAAAGGTTGTAGTCGGCAAACAGCCAGCGGGAAATGATGAGTGCCATACCCAGCGACAGGATGACTGCCACCACGGCCAGGTATAACAGGCTGAGTCCCTGTTCCTTCAAATCGGCAAGTTTAAGCTCAAGCGAGTCGGAGATCAGCAGAACCGGCAGCAGAAAAATCACCAGAGTGGCAAAATGCTCGGCGTCACCGGTTAGAACGGGTGCCTGCTCAAAGCCGTAGTGAGCCGCAAAAGAGAGCGCAATCAAACTCAGCGGCGACGGAATGCTGAATTTATCTTCAAGCTGGAGTGCCAGGTAGAGTATGCTGACTATCATCAATAAAGTGCTTATCATTTTACTTTCAATCTCATCTGCTTCATTAAAGTGCTTGTCGATTCGATTACCGATAAAGTTTATCGAGTGGGTTTTTTACTGTTTTGTTCCGGCAAATGCGCTGCTGCACTGATATGGCTATAATAGCCGCGTTTTGGCCGTTTGCCGAAATGCCCTGTTTCGAGGGGATACGACTGACTACTCAAGGAGAGATTCATGAAAAAATTGATCGCGCTGGCTTGTTTGGGGTTTGCTGTAGTTGTATCCGCGCCGGCTTTTGCGGGCGCGCAACAGGAAAAAATGAAGGGCTGTAACGTCGAAGCCAAGGGCATGAAGGGTGAAGAGCGCCGTGCTTTCATGAGTAAATGCCTGAAGAAGGACTATACGCTGAAGTCGGCCGCAGCGAAACCAGAAGCCGAACCTGCTGCAAGTGCGGCGGCGCCGGTCAAGCAACAGGACAAGATGAAATCATGCAATGCGGATGCCAAGACAAAAGCGCTGAAAGGCGAAGAGCGCAAGGCATTCATGAAGTCCTGCCTGAAAAGCTAGGGAAATGCTGATTTATTGTCATTTCGAGCAAAAATATAAATCTAACTAATTGATTTATAAGGATTAATTTCGGAGTTTATCCCGAGTAAGGTCGAGAGATTCGGAATGACAAAAGATTCCTCTCTGCGTTCGGAATGACAAAGGAGAATAAATCAGTGCTACCCCTATGTTTTTTGTCTGAAGATAAAGCCGCTGATTAATCAGCGGCTTTTATATTGACGGATTAAACGCCTGTCAAAAGAGTAAAACCTTGACCCCCATCAGTATCAGTACTGTTCCTCCGAAGATTTCGGCGCGACTCTCAAGCCATGTACCGCTGTTGTTACCTATCAGCACGCCGACCCAACTGAAGAGAAAAGTCGTCATGCCAATGGTGAGGCAGGCAAGATAGACGTTAATGTTTAAAAGTGTCAGGCTGAAGCCTGCGGCTATGGCATCTATGCTGGTCGCGATAGACAGCAGGAGCATCATCTTGTTGGTGATTGCCGTGATGTCTTCCTCTATGCCTTCCTGCAGGCCTTCGTAAATCATCTTGGCGCCGATCAGCGCCAGCAAGCCGAAGGCGATCCAGTGAGCATAGGCATTGACCCATCCCGAAGCCCCCTTGCCGCCCAGATAGCCTATGAAAGGCATCAGACCCTGGAAAACACCAAAAAAAATACCGGCCTTCAATCCCAAGCCACGGATGTTCCCTTTTGCGCCCAGTCCGATGGAAACGGCAAAGGCATCCATGCTGAGCGCTACAGCTAAAACAATTACTTCAAACATGTCGGATCTTTCTGAAGGGTAAAAATCGGCGCAGCCTCAATATCGGCGCAGTCCGATTGTATAACACGGGCTATTTGACACGGCGGTCACGACAGATTTGCGCTTCCGTTTGATGCCGGTGTTCTAATCCGTTATAATGCGCGACAATCTTTATGCGGGATGAGCTCACGGTTCCTCCCGCTTCTTTATGTCTATCTTGGGGGTATCTGGTGACGCATCCTGCCATTCTTGTATTAGCCGATGGGACGGTGTTTCGCGGTATAGCCATCGGAGCTTCCGGCAGCAGTGTCGGTGAGGTGGTTTTCAATACCTCGATGACCGGCTATCAGGAAATACTCACTGACCCTTCCTACTGTCGTCAAATTGTGACGCTGACCTGTCCGCACATCGGCAATGTCGGTGTGAACGACGAAGATGTCGAATCCGGCGAGGTGTTTGCCAGCGGTCTGGTCATTCGTGACCTGTCGCTGACGGTGAGCAACTGGCGTAGCGGTCAGTCGCTGCCGGAATTTCTCAAAGCTCGCAACGTGGTGGCGATAGCCGGAATCGATACGCGTAAACTGACCCGTATATTGCGCGAAAAAGGTGCGCAGAACGGTTGTGTCGCGACTGGTACGGATGAGGTGGCAGCCCTGCAGGCTGCACGCGGCTTTGCAGGTCTGGCCGGTATGGATCTGGCAAAAGTGGTGAGCTGCGGCAAGCCTTACGAATGGACGGCGGGTGTCTGGAAGCTCGGCACGGTGCACGGCGAGGATAGAGGAGAGAGGATTGAGGGTAGAGAGAAATTAAAGGCTACAGGCCCCACTCACTCCTCACTCCTCACTCCTCACTCCTATCACGTCGTGGCTTACGATTTTGGCGTGAAACACAATATCTTGCGCATGCTGGCCGAACGAGGCTGCAAGGTGACCGTGGTGCCCGCGAAGACTGCTGCGGCGGAGGTGCTGGGTATGCGCCCGGATGGCGTGTTTTTGTCGAATGGCCCGGGCGATCCGGAACCGTGTGATTATGCCATTGCGGCGACACAACAAATATTGGCGGCAGAGGTTCCGCTGTTCGGTATCTGTCTGGGACATCAGATTCTGGGGCTGGCCATCGGTGCTAAAACTGTGAAGATGAAATTCGGCCATCGCGGCGCCAATCATCCGGTGCAGGACCTGGCGACACGCCGGGTGATGATTACCAGCCAGAATCATGGTTTTGCGGTGGATGCAGCTACTTTGCCGGTAAACGCGCGTGCCACCCATATCTCGCTGTTCGATGGAACGCTGCAAGGTTTTGAATTGACTGATAAGCCGGCGTTCTGCTTTCAGGGGCATCCGGAGGCAAGCCCCGGCCCGCATGACGTGGACGGCTTGTTCGATAAATTTGTTGCAATGATGGAGACA
The DNA here is from genome assembly GCA_021783855.1 of Pseudomonadota bacterium. The sequence continues at coordinate 12,878 of JAJXTL010000043.1, read as the reverse complement.
AACAGTCGCTAGACGCCAGATGCTAGTCATTAGTTAATGCCGCAAGGGCTTTCCCACAAAACATGTCGCACAAGCGCTCGTTTTTTTGAATGAAAGCTGCGCAGCGACCACCTTAACGAACGACTAACTACTTACGACTAACGGCTGCATATTATGCCAAAACGTACTGATCTGAAATCCATACTCATCATCGGCGCAGGCCCCATCGTCATCGGGCAGGCGTGCGAGTTCGACTATTCCGGCGCGCAAGCCTGCAAGGCGCTGCGCGAGGAAGGCTATCGCGTCGTGCTGGTGAACTCGAATCCGGCCACCATCATGACCGATCCCGATATGGCGGATGCAACCTATATCGAGCCGATTACCTGGCAGATCGTCGAGAAAATTATCGCCAAAGAGCGCCCCTGTGCGATCCTGCCGACCATGGGCGGGCAGACGGCTTTGAATTGTGCGCTCGACCTGGCTAAACATGGCGTGCTTGAAAAATATCACGTCGAGATGATAGGCGCGTCGCGCGAGGCTATCGACATGGCCGAAGATCGCGAGAAGTTCAAGCAGGCAATGACGCGTATCGGTCTGGCATCGGCCCGTTCCGCCATCGCGCACAGCATGGAAGAAGCAATGCAGGTACAGCAGGTGATGGGCTTCCCGACCGTGATTCGTCCGTCCTTCACGATGGGCGGCAGCGGCGGCGGGATTGCCTATAACCGCGAGGAATTTATTGCGATCTGTGAAGGCGGGCTGGAAGCGTCCCCAACCAAGGAATTGCTGATCGAAGAGTCCTTGCTCGGATGGAAAGAATACGAGATGGAGGTGGTGCGCGATCGCAATGACAATTGCATCATCATCTGCTCGATTGAAAATCTCGACCCGATGGGCGTGCATACAGGAGACTCGATCACGGTGGCGCCGGCGCTGACGCTGACCGACAAGGAATACCAGATATTGCGCGATGCGTCGCTTGCCGTGCTGCGCGAAATCGGCGTGGAAACAGGCGGCTCCAACGTGCAGTTTTCCATCAATCCGGATGACGGGCGCATGGTGGTGATCGAGATGAATCCGCGCGTGTCGAGATCCAGTGCGCTGGCGTCCAAGGCGACCGGTTTTCCGATAGCGAAGGTGGCGGCCAAGCTGGCCGTGGGTTACACGCTGGACGAATTGCAGAACGACATCACCGGCGGGGCTACCCCGGCTTCCTTCGAACCTGCCATCGATTATGTGGTGACCAAGATCCCGCGTTTCGCCTTTGAAAAATTCCCGCAGGCCAACGATCGGCTGACCACTCAGATGAAATCGGTGGGCGAGGTGATGGCGATCGGCCGCACCTTCCAGGAATCCTTCCAGAAAGCCTTGCGCGGTCTGGAAGTGGGCGTGAACGGGCTGGACAGCAAGTTCGACAACATGGATGAAGTGACCGCCGAGTTGCGCAATCCGGGACCTGAGCGTATCTGGGCGGTGTCGGATGCTTTCCGTCTCGGTATGAGCGTGGAGCAGGTGTTCGATGTCAGCAAGATAGACCGCTGGTTTCTGACCCAAATTGCCGACCTGATCCGTCAGGAACAAACGCTTGCCGGGCGGACGCTGGAAAGTATAGCTGCTCATGAAATGCGCGACTTAAAGCGCAGCGGCTTTGGCGATGCCAGGCTGGCAGTCCTGCTGGAAACCGATGAGGCTGCGCTACGCGCCTATCGCCATGCGCTGGGTGTACGCCCGGTGTACAAGCGCGTGGATACCTGTGCCGCCGAGTTTGCCACGGATACCGCTTACATGTATTCCACCTATGAAGAGGAATGCGAAGCGCTGCCTACCGGTAACAAAAAAATCATGGTGCTGGGTGGCGGGCCGAACCGCATCGGGCAGGGCATTGAATTCGATTATTGCTGTGTACACGCGGCCCTGGCGATGCGTGAGGACGGCTATGAAACCATCATGGTCAATTGCAATCCGGAAACCGTGTCCACCGACTACGATACCTCGGACCGGCTGTATTTCGAGCCGCTGACACTGGAAGACGTGCTGGAAGTGGTGGCCGTTGAAAAACCGCTCGGCGTGATCGTCCAGTATGGCGGACAGACGCCGCTGAGCCTTGCGCGCGGACTGGAAAAACACGGTGTGCCGATTATCGGCACGACCCCTGACATGATAGACTGCGCGGAAGATCGCGAGCGTTTCAAGCAAATGCTGATGGGGCTTGATTTGAAACAGCCGCCTAACCGCACCGCAAGCACGGTCGCCGAAGGTCTGGCGGGTGCGGCAGCCATAGGCTATCCGCTGGTGATGCGACCATCCAATGTGTTGGGCGGACGGGCGATGGAGATCATACACGCGAAGGCGGATCTTGAGCGTTACATGCGCGATGCAGAGATCATGTCCAGGACTTATCCCGAGCGCTTGCCCATTCTGCTCGATCGTTTTCTGAACGATGCCATCGAAGTGGATGTGGACGCGGTATCAGACGGCTGTGATGTCATAATCGGCGGTATCATGGAGCATATTGAGGAGGCGGGTGTGCATTCCGGCGATTCTGCCTGTTCGCTGCCGCCTTTCAGTCTGTCGCCATCCATGCAGGATGAGTTGCGCCGTCAGACAGTATTGATGGCCCGCGCGCTTAACGTGGTCGGGCTGATGAACGTTCAGTTTGCGATTCAGGGCGAGACGGTCTACGTGCTGGAAGTGAATCCGCGCGCCTCGCGCACCGTGCCTTTCGTGTCCAAGGCGACCGGCGTGCCGCTGGCGAAAATCGCTGCGCGATGCATGGCGGGTCAAAGTCTGGTTCAACAGGGTGTAACGCATGAAGTGGTGCCCTCCTATTACTCGGTGAAGGAAGCCGTTTTCCCGTTCATCAAGTTTCCGGGGGTAGATGTCATCCTGGGCCCTGAAATGAAGTCCACCGGTGAGGTGATGGGGGTGGGCAATACGTTTGCCGAGGCCTTTGTCAAATCGCAGCTGGCAGCTTCCGTGAATTTGCCGAAAAGCGGCAATGTTTTCATCAGCGTGCGCGATGCGGACAAGCCGGGTGCCGTTGAAGTTGCTCGTACGTTGGCGAAGCTGGGCTACTCCCTGCTGGCGACGCGCGGCACGGCAGCGGCGATCAGTGCGGTTGGCGTGGCGGTCAGCGTGCTGAACAAGGTGGGCGAAGGTCGTCCGAACGTGGTGGATATGATCAAGAATGGCGAGGTCAGCCTCATCGTCAATACGGTCGAGAGCAATCCTTCCGTGATGCGCGATTCCTACTCCATCCGGCATGCGGCCCTGCAGGGGCGGGTGACGTATTACACCACGCTGGCCGGCGCGCGAGCGGCCTGTATCGGTATGCAGCATCTTGACGACTTGCAAGTCTATGACGTGCAGACGCAACATAAGAGAAAACCAGTAGCTAGTAGCTAGACGCTATAGCTAGTTGATATTGTCCGCTACGCGGATTTAACTAACGACTAACGTCTAATGACTTAAGTCTAAAACTAAGTGAGTTTCAGTATGAGTAAAATTCCATTGACTTTGATAGGTGCAGACAAGTTGCGCCAGGAGTTGCACAGGCTCAAGACGGTCGAGCGTCCCTGGGTGATTAATGCGATTTCGGAGGCGCGTGCGCAAGGCGATCTTTCCGAGAATGCCGAATACGAAGCCGCCAAGGAGAAGCAGGGGTTTGTCGAAGGGCGCATCATCGAGCTGGAAGGCAAACTGGGCAGCGCGCAGATCATCGATCCCAAGACGCTCAATGCCGACGGACGGTGTGTGTTCGGTGCAACGGTGGTGCTGGAAGACGTGAACAGCGGTGACGTGGTGACTTATCAGATAGTCGGCGACGACGAGGCGAATATACGCGAACGCAAGATTTCCATCAGTTCACCGATTGCGCGTGCGCTGATCGGCAAGTACAGCGGCGATGTGGCCGAGGTTCAGGCGCCTCAGGGTGTGCGTGAATATGAAGTGGTCGAGGTGCAGTACATCTGAAGCTGGTGAGTGCTGAGTAGTGAGTGGTGAGTAGTGAGTAGTAAGCGGGTTTCCACTTGCTACTGAGGCACTAAGTGCCGATCCACTCACGACTTGCCGGCTTAACGGTTGCCCAGTTGTTTCTTGCTCAGCGGTTTTTTGCCCTTGTGGCGCGGCATCTGGCGGATTTCAATTTTGTGCGCGTCCGGGTTGGGCTTAAAGATAACCAGAATTTTGCCGATATGCTGTACTGGTTCCGCGTTTAATTTTGTGCATATCTCGGTGAGGATGGCTACCCTTTCGGTGCGTTCTGCCATGACGCGAATCTTGATAAGCTCATGTAGTTTTAAAGTCAGCTCGATTTCTTTCAAGACGGCTTCTGTTAAACCTGCATTGCCTATCATGACGGTTGGTTTTAATTGGTGTGCGCGGCCCTTTAAGGCTAGGCGTTCTGTGACGGTCAGGACTGGCATAATTTTCTCAATAATATTTCAGGCGTGGATTCTAAACGATGAAGCCATCTAAAACCAGTAAACAGTGGATGCGCGAGCATATTAACGATCCTTTTGTGCAACAGGCGCAAAAAGAGGGTTACCGCTCGCGTGCCGCATACAAATTGCTGGAGATCAACGACAAGGATCATCTGCTCAAACCGGGGATGGTGGTGGTGGATCTGGGCGCGGTACCTGGCGGTTGGTGCCAGGTGGCGGCCTCTGTCGTAGGGTCCGCCGGCAAGATAATTGCACTTGATCTGCTGCCTTTGGAGCCTTTACGCGGCGTGGAGTTCATACAGGGTGACTTTCGCGATGAGTCCGTGCTCAAAAAGCTTGAGGGCAGTTTGCAAAACAAGCCGGTAGGGCTTGTAATTTCCGATATGGCCCCCAACTTTAGCGGAGTAGGACAGGTGGATCAGGACAGGGCAATGTATCTGGCGGAACTGGCCATGGAATTTGCTTTTGAGCATTTGAAGAAGGAAGGCAGTTTCCTGGTTAAAGTGTTTCAGGGTTCGGGTTTTGAAGCTTATATGAAAACAATGCGCGGCCGTTTTGCAAAAGTAGTCGCGCGAAAACCGAAGGCTTCGCGGGATCGTAGCAGTGAAGTGTATCTTCTGGGAACAGGAAAACTTGAGTAATCGGCGGATACATAGTCTAATGACATACCTCTGTAGTTGTGCGTATAACGGGCATGGTAAAAATGCCCAAATAATTAAACTTGCCATGCCCGTTTCCCTCACCCAAACCCTCTCCCGGAGGGCGAGGGGACGAACGAATCACTACGCGAGTTTCACGTTTAAGGAATTATTTTGAACAATTTTAAAAGCATTGCAATCTGGCTGGTTGTTGCTGTCGTTTTGATGACGGTATTCAATCAGTTCAATTCGCGCCAGCAGCTGGCATCGCAATCACATCTTGACTATTCCCAGTTCCTCGACGAGGTCAAGAAGGGGCAGATTTCCAAGGTTGTCATCGAAGGACGCACCTTGAATGCGACGACGACGGAAGGCAAGCGCGTCAGCACCTATGCACCCAGCGATTTGTGGATGGTCTCGGATTTGCTGAAAAATGGTGTGAACATCGAGGCGCGTCCGGAAGAAGAGCAATCCTTCCTGATGAATATTTTCGTCTCCTGGTTTCCGATGATATTGCTGATCGGCGTGTGGGTGTTTTTCATGCGTCAGATGCAGGGCGGCGGTAAGGGCGGTGCATTTTCCTTCGGCAAGTCGCGTGCACGCATGCTGGATGAAGCCAAGGAACGGGTGACTTTTGCCGACGTGGCCGGTTGCGATGAGGCCAAGGAGGAAGTGTCTGAAATAGTGGACTTTCTGCGCGACCCGACCAAGTTCCAGAATCTGGGCGGCCGTATTCCGCGCGGCGTGCTGATGGTGGGTAGTCCGGGTACCGGCAAGACACTGCTGGCGAAGGCGATTGCGGGTGAAGCCAAAGTACCTTTCTTTTCGATCTCCGGATCGGACTTCGTGGAAATGTTCGTCGGCGTAGGCGCGGCCCGTGTACGCGACATGTTCGAACAGGCCAAGAAACAGGCGCCCTGCATCATCTTTATCGATGAAATCGATGCGGTGGGTCGTCAGCGCGGGGCGGGACTGGGCGGCGGCAACGATGAGCGCGAACAGACACTGAATGCCCTGCTGGTCGAGATGGACGGTTTTGAAGGTGCGTCCGGCGTGATCGTGATCGCCGCAACGAATCGGCCTGATGTGCTGGATGCGGCGTTGTTGCGTCCCGGTCGTTTCGATCGTCAGGTTGTAGTGCCCCTGCCTGACATTCGCGGCCGCGAACAAATTCTGGCGGTGCATATGCGCAAAGTGCCTTGTGCGCCTGACGTGGATGCCAATGTACTGGCGCGAGGAACCCCTGGTATGTCTGGGGCTGATTTGGCCAATCTTGTGAATGAAGCCGCGCTGTTTGCCGCGCGACGCACCAAGCGATTTGTAGAAATGGACGATTTTGAAGCGGCCAAGGACAAGATATTCATGGGCGCAGAGCGTCGTTCCATGGTGATGCCGGAAGAAGAGCGCCGCAATACGGCATACCATGAGTCGGGTCATGCCGTGGTTGCCAAGTTGATGCCCAAGACCGATCCGGTGCACAAGGTGACGATTATCCCGCGCGGTCGTGCGTTGGGTCTGACCATGCAATTGCCATCGGAGGATCGTTACAGCATGGACAAGGAGCGCATCTTGTCCACCATTACCGTGTTGTTCGGCGGACGTATTGCCGAAGAGGTTTTCATGAATCAGATGACGACCGGCGCATCCAACGATTTTGAGCGTGCCACGGATATGGCGCGCAAGATGGTGACTCAGTGGGGCATGTCGGACGCGCTGGGCCCGATGGTGTATGGCGAAAACGAGGGTGAAGTTTTCCTGGGGCGCTCGGTTACCACGCACAAGAATATTTCCGAAGCGACCATGCAGAAAGTGGATAATGAGATTCGCCGCATCATCGATCAGCAGTATGCATTGGCGCGCAACCTGATCGAAACGAATCGCGACAAAATCGAGGCGATGACTCATGCGCTGCTGGAATGGGAAACCATTGATTCAGATCAGATCAACGACATCATGGCCGGTAATCCGCCGCGCCCGCCGAAGCCAAGTCAGTCCGCTCAGGCGCCGCAACCACCCAAGGATCAGACGCCTACCGCACCGGCTGTAGCTCCTACCCAGCCCGCACAGGAAATCTGAAAGGCAGGATTGAGGATTGAGGATTGAGCCACTGCTTAGATTTTAAATCCTCGCTCCTCTACTCCTCGCTTCGCTCTCCTCACTACTGATGTTGCTCTGCGGTCCATTCAAATTCGATCTTGCCCGTCCGCTGGTGATGGGCATTGTCAACGCAACCCCCGATTCATTCTCCGATGGAGGCCTTTATAACCGTCATGATGCCGCCATTGCATACGCGCGGCAGTTGATGGAGGAGGGCGCGGATATCATCGATATCGGCGGTGAGTCCACACGTCCGGGTGCACAGGCAGTCAGCGTGGAGGAAGAGCTGGCGCGCCTCCTGCCTGTCATCGAGGGTTTGCATGGCGTGCCGATCTCGGTAGATACCTTCAAACCTGAGGTCATGAAAGCGGCTATTGCGGCTGGCGTGCACATGATCAACGACATCAACGCGCTACAGGACGAGGCGGCGATGAATATCGTAGCTGGCAGCAATGCTGCAGTGTGTTTGATGCACAAGCAGGGCAATCCGCAAACCATGCAGCAGCAACCCCGTTACCGCGATGTGGTGGCCGAGGTCGGTGTTTTTTTGCGCGCACGGATTGAAGCTGCCCTGGCGGCCGGTATCGCGCGTGAGCGTATGCTCATCGATCCGGGTTTTGGATTTGGCAAAACGCTGCACCATAATTTGTTGTTATTGCGTGAATTGAATGAATTGGCGGGGATGGGCGTGCCGCTGTTGGCCGGATTGTCGCGCAAGTCCATGCTGGGTGCGATCACGGGTCAGGATGCACAGCATCGTATGCCTGCCAGCGTGGCGGCGGCGCTGATAGCCGTGCAGCGCGGTGCTTCGATAGTGCGGGTGCATGATGTGAGGGCAACGGTGGACGCGTTGAAGATATGGAATGCAATTAAAGGGGAGGCTGAATGAACAGAAAATATTTCGGGACCGATGGCATACGCGGCAGGGTAGGGGACTTTCCGATTACGCCGCAATTCGTGATGAATCTGGGATATGCCGCCGGGCGCGTGCTGGCAGGGGCCGAACACACCCCGGGTGAGCGTTCGGCAGTATTGATCGGCAAGGATACGCGCATATCGGGTTATATGCTGGAATCGGCCCTGCAGGCGGGCCTGATCGCCGCCGGTGTTGACGTATATCTGGCAGGCCCGATCCCGACGCCGGCTGTGGCCTATCTGACCCGCACGCTACGCTTGCAGGCGGGCATTGTGATTTCTGCATCGCACAATCCCTTTGAAGACAACGGCATCAAGTTTTTTTCCGCCGGTGGCAACAAACTGCCCGATAACGTTGAGTATGCCATCGAGGCAGGGCTGGAGCAGCCGATACAGATCGAATCCTCCGATCAGCTGGGTAAGGCCAAGCGCCTGGATGATGCGGTGGGTCGTTATATCGAATTCTGCAAGGGTACGTTTCCGTCGGCGATGAATCTGCGCGGAATGAAGATCGTGGTGGATTGCGCGCATGGCGCGACCTATCACATTGCAAGGAATGTGTTTCACGAGCTGGGTGCGGAAGTCATCGCCATCGGCGTGCAGCCGGACGGTAAAAACATCAACGACGGATATGGTGCGACCGCACCAAAAAACTTGCAGAAAGCGGTGGTTGAGCAGCATGCCGATCTGGGTATCGCGCTGGACGGCGATGGAGACAGGCTGGTGATGGTGGATGCTGCGGGTGTGCTTTATGATGGCGACCAGTTGCTGTATGTGATTGCCCGTCATCGTCAGGAACAGGGCAAACTGCGCGGCGGGGTGGTCGGTACGCTGATGACGAATCTGGCATTCGAGCATGCAATGCAGCGCATGGCTATTCCGTTTATGCGAGCACGCGTGGGCGACCGCTATGTGATGGAGTTGTTGCAGGAGCAGGGCTGGCAACTGGGCGGCGAAAATTCCGGGCATATCATCTGCCTGGACAAGCACAGCACCGGGGACGGCATTGTCTCGGCGCTGGAGGTGCTGCATGCCCTGCGTTCCAATAACCAGACTCTGGCCGAGGCGGCGGGCGATTTGCAGCTCTATCCTCAAATACTGATCAACGTGCGGGTTGCGAAGGGTATGGATTGCCTGGGGCACGCGGAGGTTAAGGCGGCCGTCGCACAGGCTGAACAGGCGCTCGACGGTCGGGGACGCGTGCTGTTGCGTCCGTCCGGAACCGAGCCCTTGCTGCGCGTGATGGTGGAAGGGGAAGATAAGGCACTGGTTGAGCAGTCCGCGCAGCAAATCGCGGATGTGGTGCGGAAGGTGGTCGCGTTGTAGCTACACCCTGCGTTTATACGGAAAATTGCCGGCAATTCGACAGTTTTTCGGGATGCCAGTTGTTTGTCGCCCAGGCCAGCAGCATTTCGATCGTAGCGTGGCGTAACCCGGCGGGCGGTTGCTGTTTCAGAAACTGCAACACCTCAAACAAGGTGGCGTTGTTCGCTTCAACGGCCTGAGCCAGCGTCTGTTTGCTGAGTTTTTCACCTTGCGCATTCACAACAACAGGCAGGTGCATGTAGGCTGGTGTGGGTAATCCCAGCAATCGCTGTAAATGTATCTGGCGCGGTGTGGAGTTCAGCAAATCTGCACCGCGCACCACATGGGTGATTCCCTGTGCGGCATCGTCAACGACCACTGCTAATTGATAGGCAAACAGGCCATCGGCACGCCTGATCACAAAGTCGCCGATTTCTGATTCAAGCCGTTGTGAAACAGGTCCTTGCAGCGCATCGTCGAATGCAATGGGGGTGTTGTTTGTTCGTACGCGCCATGCCCGCGCTTCTTTCACCTCTGCAATGCCGTTGCGGCAGGTGCCGGGATAGACCGGGCCATCTATGCCATGCAGCGCCGAATCGGCGATCTCGCGGCGCGTGCAGCAGCAGGGATAAACCGCGTTTATGGTTTGCAGCCGGTGCAGGGCTGCCTCATAGGTTGCGCTGCGCTGGCTCTGGTAGATGACAGGTTCATCGCTGTGCAGGCCGAATGCTGCCAAAGTGCGCAGGATATGCTCGGCAGCTCCCGGCACACAGCGGGGCGTATCGAGGTCTTCCATGCGCACCAACCAGACGCCATTGTGCTGTTTTGCGTCCAGATAGCTTGCCAGCGCGGCAACCAGTGAGCCGAAATGCAGCGGGCCGGTGGGAGAGGGGGCAAAGCGACCGCGATAGTCAGTACAAGATGACATTGGACATCTGGTAGATACAACGAAATTAAACTACCGCCGCTTCTTCCTCAAACTCCAACACTATCTTGCCGTCCTTCACATCCACGGTGACTTTGCCGCCATGCGCCAGACGGCCGAACAGCAGTTCATCGGCCAGCGCCGAGCGTATGCTGTCCTGAATCAGACGCGCCATGGGCCGGGCGCCCATCAGCGGATCGAAGCCCTTTTCGGCCAGATGTTCTTTCAGTGCATCGGTGAACAAGGCATCCACTTTTTTATCATGGAGCTGTTCTTCGAGTTGCATGAGGAACTTGTCCACCACGCGCAGGATGACTTCCGTATCGAGCGCTGCGAATGAGACGATGGCGTCCAGTCTGTTGCGGAATTCCGGAGTAAACGTGCGTTTGATGTCGGCCATCTCGTCGCCGGTAGAGGGTGTTTTGGTGAAACCGATCTGCGTCTTGTTCAGCGCTTCAGCACCCGCGTTGGTGGTCATGATGAGCACCACATTGCGAAAATCGGCTTTACGTCCGTTATTGTCGGTCAGCGTTCCGTGATCCATTACTTGCAGCAGAATGTTGAAAACATCCGGATGTGCTTTCTCGATCTCGTCCATCAACAGCACGCAATGAGGCTGTTTGCTGATCGCTTCAGTGAGCAATCCTCCCTGATCGAAACCGACGTAGCCGGGCGGCGCACCGATCAGCCGCGATACGGCGTGTCTCTCCATATATTCCGACATATCGAAGCGGTGCAGGGGCATGCCCATCGCAAAGGCCAGCTGGCGAGCAACCTCGGTCTTGCCCACACCGGTGGGGCCGGAGAACAGGAAGCTGCCGATGGGTTTTTGCGGGTTGCCCAGACCGCTGCGCGACATCTTGATGGCCGTGGAGAGCACGTCGATGGCCTTGTTCTGACCGAAGACCACCGCTTTCAAGTCGCGATCCAGTGTTTTCAATGCGTTGCGGTCATCGTGCGACACGGTGCGCGTCGGGATACGCGCGATCTTGGCGATGATCTCCTCGATTTCGTGTTTGCCGACCACCTTTTTCTGTCTGGATTTGGGCAGGATGCGCTGTGCGGCCCCGGCCTCATCCAGTACGTCGATGGCCTTGTCCGGCAAATGACGATCATTGATGAAGCGTGCGGAGAGTTCGGCGGCGCTGGTGATTGCGGCCGCGCTGAACTTGATGCTGTGATGCAGCTCGAAACGAGACTTCAGGCCCTTCAGGATCTCGATGGTCTGCTCGACCGAGGGTTCCGGTACGTCGATCTTCTGGAAGCGGCGCGACAGCGCGGAGTCCTTCTCGAAGATGCTGCGATATTCCTGATAGGTGGTAGCCCCTATGCATTTCAGCGCGCCGCTCGATAGTGCGGGTTTGATCAGGTTGGAGGCATCCATGGTGCCGCCCGAGGCGGAACCGGCGCCGATCAGCGTGTGTATTTCATCGATAAACAAGACAGCATGAGGCGCATCTTTCAATTCCTTCAGCACGGCCTTGAGACGCTGCTCGAAATCTCCCCGGTATTTGGTACCGGCCAGCAGCGCACCCATGTCCAGCGAATAGACATGTGCGTCTTTGAGGATGTCCGGCACGTTGTCTTCGATGATACGGCGCGCCAGACCCTCGGCAATGGCGGTTTTTCCGACGCCCGCTTCGCCGACCAGCAATGGATTGTTTTTGCGGCGGCGGCACAGCGTCTGGATGACGCGTTCCAGTTCCGCCTCGCGTCCGATCAGCGGATCAATCATGCCGGCCAAAGCCTGCGCGTTGAGATCAACCGTATAATGCTTGAGTGCGCTCTCTTCGCCGGTCTGTTGTTCGGCGGCGGCCTCTCCCTGTGCAGGAACCGGACTGTTTCGCGGCTCCTTGTTGATGCCATGGACGATTTGATTGACGACGTCGATACGATTGATATTGCGCTCAGTCAGAAAATGCACCGCATGCGAGTCCTTCTCGCCAAACAGTGCGGCCAGAATATTGGCGCCGGAGACTTCCTTTTTGTTGGCGGACTGCGCGTGCAGAATAGCGCGCTGAATGACGCGTTGAAAGCCGAGGGTGGGTTGCGTGTCCATTTCACCATTGCCGGGAACAACCGGGGTGTTGCCGTCTATGAATTCCGTGACAACACGGCGTAACTCTTCCACGTCTGCCTGACAGGCACGCAACACCTGCGCTGCAGAAGCGTTGTCAAGCATCGCGAGCAGCAGATGTTCCACCGTGATGAACTCGTGGCGTTTCTGGCGAGCTTCAACAAACGCCAGGTGTAAACTCACTTCCAGGTCTTGAGCAATCATTTTAAACTTCCTCCATGCCACATCGTAATGGATGACCCCGTTGTTGTGCAAACTCTATTACTTGAGTCACACGGGTTTCGGCTACATCGCGAGTATATACCCCGCAAACCGCCGACCCTGCATTGTGTATTTGGAGCATGAGTTGCTGCGCGCGTTCCATGTTGATCGCAAAGAATCGCTGCAATACCTCAATGACAAATTCCATCGTGGTGTAATCGTCGTTGAATAAAAGCACCTTATACATGCCGGGCGGCTTCGTTTTGGCGCGATCTGGTGCGATTACCGTGCTGCTGTCG
>JAJXTL010000203.1 GCA_021783855.1 Pseudomonadota bacterium | reverse complement strand
TGAATACACCACGCCTGAAATGTTCGCCGAGATTTCCATGCAGATGCAGGAACGCGACAATACGCCGCAAACCACAGACGTCATCGCGATCAATACTGACTTGCTGGAAGTGGCGAATGAGGGCGACTGGGCAATTGCCAGCGTGCGATTCACCGGTCAGTTGCGTGAAAACAACGGCGCTCCGGAGAGTGTGGATGAAATCTGGCATGTGCAGAAAAACCTGAAGGATGACAAGTCGGTGTGGCTGCTGGCCGGTATTCAGCAAACTACGCTGCACTGATATGGTCGCCCAATTTTCTGCGACAGCATTGAATCATTTGCTCGCACAGAACAGTTGGGCGCTGCTTCGTCTGGAGCGGTTCAGCGGCAAGACGGTGCGGTTTGAGATTGCGCCGTTATCCTTTGCCTGCACCATACTGCCGGACGGTATGGTTGGCAGTGCCGATATTGCCGCCGGTGCCGATGCGGTGTGCTGTATTGCACCGTCGCTGTTGCCGCGACTGGTCTTGCATGATGAACTGGCTCCCAGTGAAATTCAAAGCTCAGGCGATGCAGCGTTGCTGGCTGAGATCTTTTTCCTGTCGCGCAATCTGCGCTGGGATGTTGCGGAAGACTTGAGCCTTGTCACGGGTGACATCGCGGCAGAACGCATCTTACAAGTTGTGAAAAGCAATCAACAACAGCTTGGCGCATCGGTACTCAATCTGGCGCAGGCTGTCGCGGAATACTTTACGGAAGAACGCCCGCTGCTCGCAAAACCTCAGCATATCGCAGCCTTCATGCAGCAGGTGGACACATTGCGCGACGACATCGCACGGCTGCAACAACGTGTGGCGCGACTGTCAGACAGGGAATAATCGTCAACATGCGCTTTTTTCGACTCTTCAAAATCATTTTTGTCGTACTGAACTTCGGGTTGGATGAGTTCCTGCTCTCGCATGAACGCGTGCGCTGGATGCGCGTTCCATTGAACAGATTGCTTTTTCTGCGCAATATTTCCGAGCCCAGAGCAATCCGCCTGCGCAAGGCTTTGGAAAGCTTGGGGCCTATTTTTGTCAAGTTCGGACAGATGCTCTCCACCCGGCGGGATTTGATGCCCGCCGATCTTGCAGACGAACTGGCCAAGTTGCAGGATCAAGTTCCACCGTTTTCCTCCAGTCTAGCAATCGCCCTGCTGGAGGCGACATACAAAAAACCCCTGCTCGAAACATTCAAAAGTTTCGAGGAAACACCGATAGCCAGCGCATCTGTAGCTCAGGTGCATTTTGCCGTACTGCACGATAATCGCGAGGTCGCGGTCAAGATACTGCGTCCCGGCATCAAGCTTACCATCGCGCACGACATCGCACTGATCAAGATTGCCGCCGATTTGATCGAGTGGCTTTGGGCTGATGGACGCCGCCTCAAGCCGCGCCTTGTCATCGAAGAATTTGAAAAGCATCTGTCCGACGAACTGGACCTGACCCGTGAGGCCGCCAACGGCAGCCAGCTCAGGCGCAATTTTTCGGACTCCGGGCTGTTGCTGGTGCCCGAAATGTATTGGGATTACTGCACAACGGATGTGATGGTTATGGAGCGCATGTATGGCATGCCGGTCAGCCAGGTAGAAGCGTTAAGGGCGGCTGGTGTGGATATTCCGAAACTGGCGGCCAACGGGGTCGAGATTTTCTACACCCAGGTATTTCGTGACGGGTTTTTTCACGCCGACATGCATCCGGGCAACGTTCAGGTAGCTGCCGATGGGCGCTATATTGCACTGGATTTCGGCATCATGGGCACCCTCACCGATAGCGACAAGCACTATCTGGCGCAGAATTTCATCGCCTTCTTCCGGCGCGATTACAAACGCGTCGCGGAGGTTCACATCGAATCCGGCTGGGCGCCGAAAAACACCCGGGTTGATGAACTGGAATCGGCGATACGGGCAGTCTGCGAACCCATCTTTGACAAGCCATTACGCGAAGTCTCCTTTGGCCGAGTGCTGTTGCGCCTGTTTCAGACATCACGACGTTTCGGCATCGAAATTCAGCCGCAATTGGTGTTGCTGCAGAAAACGTTGCTCAACATCGAAGGGTTGGGGTTGCAGCTCGATCCGGAACTGGATTTATGGAAAACCGCGAAGCCATGGCTGGAGCGCTGGATGAGCGAACAAATAGGCTGGCGCGGATTTTTCAAGTCGTTGCGCGAGGAAGCGCCGCGTTACGCCACGCTCATCCCTCATTTGCCGCGTCTGCTGCACCAACGTTTGAACGATAATCCTGCAGCCGGAATCGAGAGCGCCATGCAGCAGCTGCTAAGGCAGCAACAGCGACGCAACTCCTTGCTGGCTTTTATCGTGGGAATTCTGCTGCTGCAAACAATCTGGCTGATGCTGGACTAATTCAGGAAAAACCTTTGAGCACGTCTGAAAACCAGTCACAATATTTACGTTGCCCGACAGTGGTAACTTGTGAATGGCAGAAAGATAAAATGGAAGGTCGATTTCCTCCGAAGCGGAAGTTCCATTCGGAGCGTTCCAGTTGAACAGGATGTGACGCCTTTCACGCGATCAATCAGTTGCTTTGCCTCGACCTTGACGAAGAATCATGGCGATTCCCACCAAGACAAGGATGCTACCCGGAATGAACATTGGTGAAAGTGTTTCCCCAAGTATCAAGAAGGCGAGAAGTCCGGCAAACAAAGGGATGAAAAGTGAAATCGTCGCCGTAACAACCGCAGGTAAACGCTTTGATGCAACCGCGAAACCTATTGTTGGAATGGCCGTGGAAAGCACGCCAAGGCCGAGAAAAACCAGTAGAGCATGTCCGTCCAAGGCGTCCCACCCTGAAGGTGCCGGTGCCAAACCAATCATTAACGTCAGGACGATACTTCCCGAAGTGAATGTCAGCAAAGATACGCCCATTGTCTCCGGTGCGGTGCCGCGTTCAGCCAGAATCCGGTACATATAAGCGTAGAACGCGGTCAACCCAGCTGCACACATTGCAAGAACATCTCCCGCGAGGTGGTGAATTGGCATATTTCCGGCGAAGGACATTTTTGGAAGTAAAATCAAGATTATTCCGGCGACCGCTAGCAGGGCGCCACCTATTTCGGTGCGGGTGGGGATATCACCCTGGACTCGGCGGAAAACCAGTATGAAAAGTGGTGGGGTGCTGAGCAAAAGTGCTACTTCCGCCACTGGGGACATTTGAAAAGCCGCCGTTGCCAACAGGTAATATCCAGCTAATAGCAACGCTAGAACATAAGCGATGGGACGCTTCAGTGCTGATTTGAAACTCTGGCGGCTGCTACGGAACAACCCAAGAATAGGCAGAACGACCACCAGCGCTACCAAAAGCCGACCCGCAGTAACAGTCAACGGTGAAAGGGTCGGCAGCAGACGCACAAAAATTCCCGTGAAGCCCCACATCAAGGAAGTCAATCCGGCTGCCAGCAAGGCATTTCTTTCCATTGCCATGGTGCTCTTGGAGCCTAACGGAGCTGTAGAAAAAGTATCATCATGACCGCATCTTGCCGTGAACCAAATGGAATATCAAGTTGATGATACTGAATTTGCACGATTTATTTCCCGCTTTTGCCAATTACACTACCGTTAGCAGTCGTTCAAAATTTGCGCGCATCGACAGTCACCTGACGCATGACTGTAGTCAATAGTCGGGCTCATTTGCGAGTTATTACTCGCGGGGTAACACTCAAGAATGTTGCATGAATTGTTGCAACTTCAGGCAAAGAACCCGCTCTCCCACAACTCCTTGGTCAAGGTGCGGTAGTCTGCGGCGCCGGGACTGTCCGGTGCATATTCAAATACATCCTGTCCATGCATCGGGCTGGTCGCAAGCGCTACATTCTCCCCGATGCGTGTATTCAGGACAGTATTCCCGAATTTCGCTTTAAGCTTGTCGTATATTTCGTAGGATAGCTTTCGTCTCGAATCGAAACGCGTTACCAGTATGCGCCGCTCTATCTTGCGCTTGAGCTTGATTTCCAGCACATTCAGCGCACTGTCCAGCCTGTGCACCCCTTGCAGCGACAGAAAATCCGCCGATACCGGAACCAGCACCCGGTCGGACGCCAGCAGTGCATTCAATGTCAGCACCCCCAGCATCGGACAGCAATCGATCATTATCGGAGCGCCGGTCAGGGATAAATCCTCATTTAAACCGCGCCTGAGCAGAGTCGCCGCCTGCGGATCGCTGCCGAGCAGCGCATCGATCTTGGCCAACTCCAGGGCGGCAGGGATTGCCTGCCAGCCCCGGCTGGTCTCACAAAGCAGGTTGGCCAGCGGCGTTTTATGCTTGAAAAATGCCGCCATGCTGTTGCTCGTTTGGACATTCTTGATTCCGCTGGACAAGGTCAGGTGTCCCTGCGGATCAAGGTCAATGGCGATAGGAAACTGCTGCGCAATACTCAACGCGGCAGTGACGTTCAGGCAGGTGGTGGTTTTACCTACCCCACCCTTTTGATTAAACACGGCGATTACCGCCATTTGCTATCCCATATTACGGGTGATTAGCCCTGTTCGAATTTGCTGAATTGGTAGCTGCGGCTTCGATTATCAATCATGTTTCGCCGCATATTCAGATCAATTACAGTCGTAAATAAAAAGTACCAGAGAACGAATATTTATGATCATTTTACACGCAGCACTCGCCGGCAGATGCGACAAACAGATGTAAAAATGAGCCTCTATTTGTTCCTTAGCGGCAACTTTACTTCGAATATTCGCCAGGAAAGCTTAACAGGCGTCGGGCGTGTGGGGAAT
>JAJXTL010000202.1 GCA_021783855.1 Pseudomonadota bacterium | reverse complement strand
AACCGGGGTGAGCCCACACTGGCTCGGCCTGGAAGTCACCGAGAACGTGATTATGGAAAATCCGGAGGAGGGCATTGCCGTGTTGGGCGAGTTGAAGGCCCTGGGGATCGAGCTGTCGCTGGATGACTTCGGCACGGGTTATTCCAGCCTCAGCTATCTCAAACGCTTTCCCATTGATAAACTCAAAATCGACCAGTCTTTCGTCCGTGACATCACGACCGACGCAGACGATGAAGGCTTGGTCGCCGCCATCATCGTCATGGCCCACCAACTGAATATCCGGGTGGTTGCCGAAGGCGTCGAGACTGAGGCCCAACTCGCCTTTCTGCGCGAACATGGGTGCGACGAATATCAGGGTTATTTTTTCAGCCGGCCCAAACCGGCCACCGATCTTCGTGCCACCTTAAGTACACTAAACAACATCGCATAACACTACCTCGACCTGATGCACCGTGGTCAATCGTTGGCAACCATGGCATAAAACGCCCGCAATCCGGCCTTTAGTCCCCATTCCCGATTTATTTTAATTTCTGTGCGATTCCGTCAGATGCCTGCAAGGCAAAGCCCGGATCATACCGGCTTTCGATAGGCCTGCCCTACATCGTCCCGATGCGCGCATGGCACGTGTCGGGGAGAGTCCTGTGAAACAGTTTTATCGATATGCGGCGGTGTGGATGCTCGCCTGCATGGCGCCATATAGCGCCCGGGCGATGTCCGGTAGCGATGCCGCAATGCCGCTACCCCTTACTCTGCAGCAAGCCGAGGCTCGGCTATTCTCTGCTAACCGGGATATTTTAGCTGCCCAACGCTCCGTCGAATCCGCCGACGCAACCCTGACCTCGGCCGGTGCGCGCCCCAATCCGCAGATTTCCATCAACAGCGTGAGCATCAGCCCCTCTCATGGACTGGGTGCAGGCAACCCTTACGATAAACGCATGGACACCAGCTTGCGCGTGGATGAGTTGATCGAGCGCGGCGACAAGCGCAAGTTGCGCATGCGGACGGCACAACACCTGTTGCAAGCCAGCCAGGATGACTTGTCCGATATGCGACGCCAACAGCTTGTGGCAGTGGATTCAGCCTACTATGCCCTGCTGCAGGCTCAAAACAAAATGCGTCTAACCGCGGACAGTGCGCAGCTTGCCCGCACTGCGCTGGATAAAGCGGAACTGCGACTCAAGGCAGGTGATCTCGCCGCCTCGGCGGTTGCCAGTATCCGTGTCGATACATTGCGCGTCGAGAATGATGCGGCCCAGGCAGCAGCCGATGTATCGGCCACGCAACAATCATTGGCCTATCTGTTAGGCATGGATGCGGACGCCCAGCGTCTTCGCGCTGATTCACCCTGGCCAACGTCTGTCAGTCCGGTCAATTCATCCGACATCGAGGCAATTATTGCGCACCGTCCCGACATGCTCGCCGCGCAAGCGCGCGTACAGGCAGCGCAAAGTGCACGCGATCTGGCCCGGGCCCAGCGGGTGCGAGACATTTCAGTTGGTGCGCAAATCGAACATTACCCGCCCGATAGTGGCAATACCTTCGGTGTCGGGATCAGTTTCCCGCTTTTTATCGGCAACGATTACGCCGGCGATATCCGCAATGCCGAGGTCGCGCTCAGTGCCGCACAGGATAATCTGGAACGAACTCATGCACTGGCATTGGGTGAATTGCGGCAAGCGCGCAATATGCTCGATACCAGCGCGGAACGCTTGCAACGCTATCAAACAGAGCTCATCCCGGCTGCTCGCCGCGCAGCTGAATCTGCCGAATTTGCGTTCGCCCATGGGGCTATTTCGGCGGTGGATGTGCTGGATGCACGGCGCACATGGCGCGCCGTGCAGATTGAAGCGCTGAGTGCCCAAGCCGATTACGCCCGTGCCGCCGCTGCATGGCGCATCAATACCCGGATTGCCAAGGACCAATGATGAAAAAAACCCGTTTCCTGATCGGATTCACTGCCGTAACAGCTATCGCTGCTTATTTCATCTGGCATGCATATGTACCTGCCCCGCATTTGGCCGCCGCTGTGCAAAAATCGGGCGATCCCAATTTATTGCGTTACCCTGTCGGCGCGCCGCAACTTGCCTCGATTCGCGCTGCGCCTGTGCAACAGGTTCCCCTGCCTTTGGCCGAACCGCTCAACGGCCGTGTGGTGTACAACGAAGATGCCACAGCGCGTATTTCTTCGCCAATCAATGGCCGCGTGGTGGCGATCAAGGCGCAACTAGGCGACCGTATCCATAGCGGGCAGACCCTGTTGGTACTCGATTCACCGGACTTGGGCAGTGCCGAAGCCGATCTGGAAAAAGCGCAAGCCGATGTGATGCTCAAACATCTTGCTCTCACCCGCGCGCAAACCCTGTATCAGGGTGAAGCGCTCGCACGCAAGGACCTTGAAGCTGCGCAGGCTGATTATGCTGCTGCGCGTGCGGAAGCACAGCGTGCCCGCTTGCTGTTGCGTAACCTCGCTCCTGCTGGTGTAACCAGCAACGGTGAGGGCTACGCCTTGCGCAGCCCGATCGCGGGTGTGATTGTCGATCGCCAGGTCAATCCAGGCATGCAAGTGCGTCCGGATTTGCCCAATCCCCTGTTTGTAGTGACCGACCCGTCCCAGCTTTGGGTGAACGTGGATTTGCCGGAAAACCTCCTCGGCAAAGTGGCTGTGGGTCATCCTGTCTCCATTGAGGTCGATGCTTATCCCGGTAAGCTGTTTACCGGCCATATCGAAAAAATAGCCCCAACGCTCGACCCGGTCACCCGCCGTATCGTGCTGCGTTGCAGTGTGGATGACGGGGCCGACTGGCTCAAGGCGGAAATGTTCGCGCGCGTCACTTTGCTGGCCGATAAAGGCCAGCTGGCATTCCGCATACCCAATACCGCGCTGGCCAGTGATGGTTTGTATAGCTATGTATTTGTTGAACAGTCGCCCGGCGTATTGCGCAAACACCGCGTTACCCTTGTAGCGCAAGACCGTGACTATTCCTACAGCATGGACAGCCTGAAACCGGGGGAACGCATTGTCACCAGTGGCGCCCTGCTGCTCAATTCCGAACTCAGCGTCACCCAATAAACGAGCCTATACGATGCTGGATAAACTGATTACTTTTGTCCTGCAGCAACGCGTGTTTGTGTTGCTGATGGTGCTTGCCCTGATACTGCTGGGCTGGCATGCCTTGAACGACTTGCCGATTGAAGCATTCCCGGATGTGCAGGATGTGCAGGTCCAGGTAGTGACGCAAATGGCCGGGCAGGCACCGGAAGAAATCGAGCGCAGCGTCACCTTGCCAATCGAGCGCGAAATGAGCGGCGTGGCACGCATCACGCAGTTGCGTTCGATATCGATGACCGGCTTATCCATCGTAACGCTGACTTTCTCAGACCATACGGATGACTATTTTGCGCGCCAGCAGGTGCTTGAGAAATTGCAAAACGTCAATCTCCCGCCCGGCGTGCAGCCCTCACTGGCACCGCTGTCGACGGCGGTGGGGGAGGTCTACCGTTATGTGCTTGATACTCCGGCAAATATGCCGCTGACGGAAGTACGCGCCCTCCAGGACTGGAAGATACGCCCTGCGCTACGTATGGTACCCGGTGTGGCCGATGTGGGGAGCTTTGGCGGCCTGATCAAGGAGTATCAGGTTAATGTCAATCCGGCTTTGCTGAAAAAATATGGCGTCACACTGGATCAGGTCAGTCAGGCCCTCACCAATGGCAGCGCCAATGTGGGTGGCGGCCTGATCAAGCGTGGTGACGAAGCCCTGGTGGTACGTGGGCAAGGGTTGTTCACCAGTCTGGATGATATCGGCCGCACAGTCGTGCTGGCCAGGGACGGAAAAACCGTACTCGTGCGAGACGTCGGCGATGTGAGCATCGGCGCGCGTCCGCGCTCCGGTATTGTTGCCTTCAATCAGCGCGACAACGTGGTCGAAGGCATCGTAACCATGGTCAAGGGTCAGAATGCCACTAAAGTGGTGCATGCCTTGCGTCAAAAAATTGCCGAACTGGACGCCAAATTGCCGCCCGGGGTGAAGATTCATCCTATCTATGACCGCACCCAGCTCATTAATCACACCGTGCACACGGTCAGTGACAACCTCATCATGGGGGCGGTGCTGGTCATTACCATCCTGATCTTGTTTTTGCGTAACTGGCGCGCGGCACTGATTGTGGCAGCGGTGATCCCGCTTGCGCTGCTGTTCGCATTTATCCTGATGGATGCACGCGGCGTATCGGCCAATCTCATTTCGCTGGGTGCGGTGGATTTCGGCATCATCATCGACAGTGCCGTTGTGCTGGTCGAAGCGCTGATGGTGCGTCTTGCGCTGGCCGCCCATGACGGAAATGCGGCTCACCATACGCCTGCTTGGCGAATGCAGACGCTCAAGCATACGGCGGTGGAACTAGGGCATCCCATCCTGTTTTCCAAAGCGATTATTATTTTGGCGTTCTTGCCGATTTTCACATTCCAGCGCGTGGAGGGGAAAATCTTCACCCCGGTGGCGCTGACCTTGAGCTTTGCCCTGCTGGGCGCGCTCATCCTGACCCTCACGCTGGTACCTACGCTGCTTTCCTATACCCTCAAAGGGGAACGCATGGCCGAGAAAAATGCGCCATGGATGCACCGATTGCAAACGCATTATCGGGATTTGCTGGCCTGGTCGGAAGGCTATCGAGGCTTCATTTTTGGCGGGGCGTTGCTGGCACTGGTCATTGCGCTGGCATGCGCGCCGCTGTTGGGCAGCGAGTTTTTACCCAAGCTGGATGAAGGCAATATCTGGCTGACCATCACGCTGCCACC
>JAJXTL010000201.1 GCA_021783855.1 Pseudomonadota bacterium | reverse complement strand
CATGCGATTGTTGTGTGGCTTTCATAATGCCTCCTGTCGCGCACCATCCATTTTCGGGATGTCAGGCAAAGTGGAAAAATCGTGATTGATGAGCTCGCCGATACGCTCAATCGTGATGTCAGCGGGCGGATAGGCGGCGCTATTCCTGGGGTCGAGCGCGTAGTGTCCCTGGCGCGGGAAGACGCTTGTCAGGCGATCCCTCCAGACCTTTTTCATCGCCGCCAGAATGCGCAACTTGTCGTCGACCATGACGTAATGGCGGGCCGGGTAACGCTGCTCGACGGCATCGAGCATTTGCTCCTTGTGCAGGTAAATCAGCACCCGGCCCTCGACCGTACCCCACAATCCTGATCGCAGTATCTTGCGCGGCTGGAACACCACGTCGCCATCCGTCAGAATCACAGTCGTTCCCCAATGGCGCAGATGGGCGATGACGTCGAGCGCGCCGGGATACAAGCGCGCTGCAAACGGATAGTCCACCAGGAATGAAGACATCATCAGCAAAAGTGGATCGTTCATGGCGCCAACCCGGTAGCGTTGCAAGGCGCCCAGATAGTCCGCATAGCCAAGTTCAACGCGCAGCGCTTCGAAAATTTCCCAATACCGGTCCCGGTTCTCGTCACCAAACTCATGCGCAAGGTGGCCATTCAGGTCGGCTATGATGCGATCGTTATCGAGCAGGGTATTGTCCACATCCAGCAGAAACACGACGTCATCGGGCTTCTTCATGCGACCAGCTCATACGCTACAGGGTCATAAGAGCCGCCGACGCCGACAACAAGTATCTTCACGTTCTTCATGTCTGGGCCACAGCGGCAGGCCGCTCGCCTTTCTCGCTGACGCGTTTGGTTTGTCCCTCTGAAACGGACAGCAGATAGGCGGTATTGATCAGGGCTGTGTGCGTCAATGCCTGCGGAAAATTACCCAGCATGCAACGCTCGCTCGCATCGTATTCTTCCGCCAGCAATCCAAGATCATTTCTCAAGGCAAGCAGACGTTCGAACAAAGCTTCGCCTTCCGCGCAACGTCCAATCAATGCAAGACTGCCGGCCAGCCAGAATGAACACGGCAAAAACGTACCTTCTCCGGCCGGCAGCGCATCTATCTTGACGTCGGTTGCATACCGCAGCACAAAACCGTCAACCACGAGGTCGCGCTCAATGGCATTTATCGTGCCCAGTACACGCGGATCGTCCGGCGGCAGAAAACCGAGCTGCGGAATCAGCAGCAGACTTGCATCCAGATGCAGCGAACCGTAGAACTGCACAAACGTGTTGCGCTGCGCATCGTAACCCTCTGAGCAAACCTGCGCGTGAATCGCATCGCGTATCTGGCGCCAACGCTCGACCGGGCCTTCATGTCCGAAGGCCTCGACATCCTTGACCGCCCGATCGAAAGCCACCCACGCCATCACTTTGGAGTGGGTGTAATGACGGCGTTGCCCACGCATTTCCCAGATGCCGTCATCCGGCTGCTGCCAGTTCGATTCCAGAAAGTTGAGCAAGGCGACCTGTACACCCCAGGCAGCAGGCTCCGGCGCCAGGCGAGCGGCTCTTGCCAAATGCAGCGTATCCATGACTTCGCCGTAGACATCGAGCTGAAATTGCTGCGAGGCCGCGTTACCCAGACGCACGGGAGCCGCACCCCTATATCCGGGCAACCAGTCCACCTCGTATTCATCGAGGCGCCGCTCGCCCGTGACGCTGTACAGTATCCGCAGATCTTCAGGGCTACCCGCTATGGCGCGCAGCAACCACTCGCGCCAGGCCACCGCTTCTTCATGGTAGCCGGCGAGCAGCAACGCGTTCAATGTGAACGTGGAATCACGAAGCCAGCAGTAACGGTAGTCCCAGTTGCGCACGCCACCCTGCTGCTCCGGTAACGAAGTCGTGGGCGCTGCAACGATCCCCCCGGTGGGCACATAGGTCAGCGCCTTCAGTGTAATCAAAGAGCGCACGACGGCGTCGTGCCAGCGTCCCTGATAGGTGCAGCGTTCGGACCATTTACGCCATCCGCTCTCGGTTTCCGCGAGCGCCTGCTGCGGTTCGACGGGTGGCTGGGTCGCCTCGTAAGAAGGCCGATAATTGAGCGAAAATGACATCCGCTCGCCCTTGCATACCCGAAATTCGGCCATGGTTTTCATGTTTTCGCTGTGGACGGCGACGCTGCTGCGCAGTTCCAGCCGGTCCGGTCCTGCGGTCACCAGCAAGGTGTCGTCCAGCCGCTGTACCCAGGGTATGACGGAACCATAATCGAAGCGGATGATGAGTTCCATGTTCATGGTCACACACCCACTCAAGCCTTCGACAATACGCAGGACATCCCAACGCTCATTCGAGAGCGACATGAAATCAATGATCCGTACGCTGCCTTCGTCAGTGTCGAAGTCAGTTTCCAGAATCAGTGTCCCGGGGCGATATTGGCGCCGGCTATTACGGACTTCTGCGACTGGTGCAATCAGCCAGCGTCCGTGCTCCGGCTCGCCCAACAGTGCAGCAAAACACGCACCTGAATCAAATCTTGGCAGGCACAGCCAGTCGATGGAACCGTCGCAGCCGACCAGAACGGCGGTGTGACAGTTGCCGATCAGTGCATAGTCTTCAATCGGAAGTGGCATCAGAAAACCTCGGGTTATACCAGCTGCCGTCTGCCGCAATCAGCGCATCCGCCTGTTTCGGCCCCCAACTGCCGGGCTGGTAGCGATGAACCCGGGAATGCGCATCAAGCACCGGATCGACGACCGCCCAGGCGGCTTCAAGCGCATCCTCACGGGTGAACAGCGCGCCATCGCCTGCCATGGCGTCACCCAGAAGCCGCTCGTAGGGCGCTTCCTCTCCCGTTTGCTCATCGAGAAGGTAGAGTTCATGCTGATCGCCGACGAACTCCTTGCCCGCGCGCTTGACACGTGCGGCAAGCGCGACAGCCGAATTAGGTGACAGGCGGAAACGCAGATAATTGCTCCGCCCGTCCAGAGGACGGGAATCGTCGAATAGCTTTTGCGGCGGCGGTTTGAGCTGCACAATCACCTCGGCCGCTGTGGTAGCCAGACACTTGCCTGAACGCAGATACCAGGGCACTCCCTCCCAGCGCCACGAGTCGATGAACAGCTTCAGCGCGCAAAACGTCTCGACGTCTGAATCCTTCGCTACCCCCGCCTCCTTGCGATAGCCTGCGTACTGGCCGCGCACCACGTCATCCGGCAGCAGGGGACGCATGGCCTGGAATATCTTGGCCTTCTCGCAATGCACCGCGCCATAGCCCTGATAAGCCGGCGGCTCCATCGCAAGCAGCGCGACAATCTGGAACAGATGGTTCTGGATGACATCGCGCAGACAACCGGCGCTTTCGTAAAACACACCGCGCCCCTTCACACCGAAATCCTCGGACAGGGTGATCTGCACACTGGCCACCATGTTGCGATTCCAGATCGGTTCGAGAAAGGAATTGGCGAAGCGGAAATAAAGGATATTCATGATCGCTTCCTTGCCCAGATAGTGATCGATGCGGAAGATTGCATCTTCGGCAAATACCGACAGCGCGATGCGGTTTAGTTCGCGCGCAGAGGCCAAATCCCGACCGAAGGGTTTTTCCACGATCACGCGCCCCCCGTCTGCCAGCCCGGCAGCGCCAAGTCCTTTGATCACGGTCTCGAACAGTACAGGCGGGATGGCAAGGTAGTGCGCCGGATGCCGCGCGTCCCCCAGCGCCTGTTTGAGCGCACCGAAGGTATCTGGGTCTTGGTAATCACCGCTCACATATTGAAGTCGCGATAAAAGATGTTCGAGTGCGTCTATATCGTCGATCTTGCCGACCTGTTTGATGCTGTCTTTAATCTGTTTGCGAAGTTTGACCAGGCTCCACTTCGATGAGGCAACGCCGACCACCGGCACGTTGAGCGCACCGCGTTTAGCCATTGCGTAGAGCGCCGGAAAAATCATCTTGTGAGCCAGATCGCCTGTGACGCCGAAGATAACCAGCGCATCCGCAGGCGTCGTGCGGCTATAAGTTTTGTCCATTTTCTCATTCCTTTTTGTCAGTCAAACCGATTGTTTAAAGGCGCTTTCAAGCGCCAGATACACTGCGATTACGAAAACTGCATGACTGGGTGCGTCACGTTCACGCCACGGTACCGAACAGCGCCCCAACCCCTGCGGTCAACACCATGGCCAGCGCCCCCCAGAAGGTGACCCGCATGATGCCCTTCAGCACGGGTGCGCCGCCCGCGTATGCTGCCAAACCGCCCAGCACGGCCAGGAACACGAATGAGGTTACCGATACAAACAAAATCAGACGCGCATGTGGCGCGAATACCACGACCAGCAGCGGCATGGCTGCGCCCGCCGCAAATGAGCCTGCCGACGCAACAGCCGCCAGCATCGGGCGCGCAGTAAACGTATCGTAAATACCCAACTCGTCGCGGGCATGCGCATCGAGTGCATCGTGTGTCATGAGTTGCACAGCGACCTGCTGCGCGAGGGCTGCATCCAAACCGCGTGCCATATAAATTGCGGCAAGCTCCCGATGTTCACCCTTGTCGTCTGCCTCAAGTTCGCGTCGTTCGAGTTCAAGTTCGGCCTGTTCGCTGTCGGCCTGAGAATGGACGGACACGTATTCACCGGCAGCCATCGACATGGTTCCCGCAACCAGCCCGGCCAAACCTGCGACCAGAATGCCTGCGTGCGTCGCATGGGCTGCCGCGACGCCTAACACGAGACTCGCGGTGGAAACGATACCGTCGTTGGCGCCCAATACCGCTGCGCGCAGCCAGCCGATGCGTTGTGTGCGATGACGTTCCCTGTGACGTACAGCCATCCTGCGATCTC
>JAJXTL010000200.1 GCA_021783855.1 Pseudomonadota bacterium | reverse complement strand
GTTGTGATGTCATCGGCTTCATCCTCATGGTAAAGTACATAAAGTCCCTTTCGGGGTGAGGATGAATTATGTTATTTAATCAGGCCGCCAAGGTGCGCTTCTCCGCGATAGCGGCTTCGTTCAACCCCTGACGCTAACCGGCTCAGGCCTTCGCCTGCCTGAGCATGCCGTCTATTTGCTCAAGCTTGGGATGGTTGGGCGATTTTTTAAGCAACGACTCACGATAAACACGACATCGGCTGAGCTTATCCGCATCTTTTCCATTGCGTGCCAGATCAAGCGCAATGACCAGGGCTGCGTTACCGAGTATCTGCAAATTGTTGGGCAATCGGTCGGCTGCATCACTCAGCAGCTCGATCGCCTCTGCCAATTGCCCCGCCTGCGCGCGGCGCACGCCTTCGTTATTCAGCCTGATCACCTCAGCTGCACTGGCTTCGATCAAAGCGGTCGCTTCCGAGGCATCCCGGCCGGCAGCGACCAGCGCCGCATGCACCTTGTCCTTGATTGCAGTATCTTCATGATTGTTCTGCACCGCCTGTTCCAGCAGCCGGGTTGCTGCTTCCTCACGGCCCAAGGCAAAACAGGCATCAGCCATCGCGACCAGCACATCCGCTGAACAACTCCCCGAATCAGCGTCAGCCATGGCTCTCTCCAGCGCAGCGTGCGCGAGCTCATCATTACCGGCAGCGCGATGAACGCCGCACTCGGTAACAGCCAGCGCCAGCAGACTCTGCTTATCGGAAAAGCTTTTTTTTGCGTCCTGCACAACAGTCAGCGCTTCCTGTGTTTTGCCCTGATCGACCAGAGCCCTGGAGAGAACCGCGTAATCGTTGGCCTGACGCACCGGGGAATGTTTATGTTGTATCAGCGTCTCGCGCATCACGCTTTCGGCGAGTTCGGGCTTGCCCGTGCTCACGGCCAGCGCACTCAACTCACGTATACGATTCATGGTGCCGGGAGCAATTTCCCTGGCCTTCAGCAAAACTTCCAGCGCGGCATTTTTATCGCCCGATTCCGCCATCAATCCGCCAAGAAAATCGTAGGCCGCCATGAATTGAGGCATTTCATGCAATATTTCGCGTGCCAGACGCTCAGCCTCAGCCCTCTCGTTCAGTCGTACCAGCGCGCGCGCGAGACCCAACTTCA
Source organism: Pseudomonadota bacterium (assembly GCA_021783855.1). Next base: position 3,700 of record JAJXTL010000200.1, on the reverse strand, counting down.
CCCAACCCAGCGGGCGCACCACCAGCAATTCTCGGTAGAAATCCACAGCCTGCTGCACCCGGTTATCCCGAACCAGCGCTACACCCTTTATCTTGCAGAGATCAAAGAAATACTTGTCGCGGCTTGCTATCAATTTATCGCACTCGGTGATCATCCTTGCCCAGTTTTTCTTATCGGCAGCTTGATCTATTGCGGAAAAAAATGCCTGCCTTTCCAGCAGTTTTTCCAAACGGATATTGAACTGTGCAGCCGTAAAAGGCTTGAGCAAATAATCGTCGGGTGCGCATTCGGAAGCCGCGACCACTTTTGCATAAGATTGCTCGGCGGTAATCATGACAAAAATCGCATTGCGTTTGATCAGATCGTTGGTGCGTAAATATTCAAGAAATTGTTGACCATTAGTGCTGTCCCCCAACGAATAGTCGCACAAAATAACGTCGTATTGATGGGCGGCAAAACGTTCCAGAGCCTCTTTGATACTGGATACGACATGCAACTTGGCAAAACCGGAGCACGACAACGACATGCGCAGCTGCGCACGCATGCCTTCCATATCGTCAATGACTAATACCCACTTGTCGGAAACTTTGCTAACTGTAGCCAAATCTATTACTCCGGTCTAATAGGGACTCCAACCCGGGAACGGGTTTTATACCCGTTACTTCCCGCAGCAACATCGGTGAAATCTTGAGCTTGCCGGCTGAACTTCTGCGAAGAAACATCATACACTATCGGACAAGAAGAACGGTTCGACTTTGACTGATCCGCACCCAGTCCCTGCGCGCGTGCAATAACTTGCTGCTGCACCCTGGCTCAATGAATATGTCATGGTTGATGACTGTTATGATCAGACCAGACTGGCCGCAATATTGATCGACAGGCCGAGAATGGCGACATTGAACAAGAAGCTGAGTACGGATTGCGCCAGTACCGTCTTGCGCATCGAACGCGACATGATGGCGACATCGGATGTCTGGGCTGCGACGGCGATGGTAAATGAGACGTACAGAAAATCCCAGTAATCCGGACTCTCCTCCTTGTCCGGAAAACTGAGCGCACGCCGCTCAACCGGCGACCTGTAATAAATTCGTGCATAGTGAAAAGTGAACAGCGTTGCAACAAGGCACCATGAACCCAATACAGTTGCTCCGGTGAATCCGTAATGAGCCAGTCGCAGACTCAAAGGCAAGCCCTTGACGGTCGATAGCTCCAGAACAATCGCAGCCATACTGAGGATCGCTGCAATCGACATGATCGCCAATATAACAACCGCGCTTTGATCCTCCTGTTCGGCAATGCGGCGAACCCTGACATGGCTGGCACGCATCATCAGCCATCCCATCGAACCCAGATAGCACCAGACTGTCACATTCCAGCCTATCAATATCCTTAAAACCAACTCGTAGTGCGCAGGCAGTGCAAGACCGACGATGATACCTGCGACGATTGCAGCAATCAGGCGCGGGTGGTTGCTGATAGTTTTTCGGATTGGATACATGACTTACCAAGTGTATCAGATACACGATCACGTCAAACGGCACCCTTATCAATTCGTCGGCTATTACCTGCTCACTGAATCCCGCCAAACAACGAATCGGCAGGCAGAGATGTCCTCTTCTTTACAAGTTGCGTGGTGTTAGAAACGCATCCTACTGTTTTTGCTTGAAGGCTATTTGATGCTTTTGGTCAAATTTGATTTCAGCCTCCGCAAGGTAACGGATCAGGAGGTGTTCCAACGCCTCGAAACTTGGTGGTTTCGATCGATAAGACTCAAGCCTCAACGCGGAAGAAGGGGTGGCGGATAGCTTCCCGTATTGCCCTCGTATGCAGCGGGCGCAGCGCGCGAAGGGAAAGCAAATCCGGGAACCTGATTCCCCTTCGCATACATGCACTGCTCGTAAGTCACATCATAACGGCGCTGCGCATCCCGCGAGGCATACTGGCTCTGACTGGCACCGATCATACTGCCCGCAACCAGCCCGTCTGCCGCGCCATTACCGCCATGCCCGCCGCTCATCGCGCCTGCGGCAGCACCTATCACTGTGCCTGCTGCGGCTGCACCGGCAAAGCTTCGGGCCGCACTATCGCTGGGCGTCAAGCCTATTGATTGCGCGGCATACTGACGGCAGGTCTGGTCTTCCCCGACGAATACGTCAAATGGCTTGCCGGGGGCTGGCATTACCCTGACTCGCGGACCCATGGGCGCAGTAGCGCATCCGGATAGAACCGCCGCGATAAGCGTATATACAAAAATTTTGCACATGATAAATTCTACTTATCTGACTGGAGCACCGGGTGGCGTTGCCGGTACAACTTGCCAGTTACCCGGACAACTGGACACGTAAGGATAATAGCCCTTGCTTGCCTCACAGTAGTACCAGAGCTGGGCAACGGCCTGAGGCGCTGGTGCTGCGGGTGTCTGCACGATCACGGCTGGTGGAATATAGGCGTCAGGATAGGGATAAACCGGCTGAGGATAAAAATACCACATTCCACCCACTATCCACCACCAGCCCAGCCTGCCATCATGCATCTCATGTCGCCATCTGCCGGCACGCCAGGTATGAATATCGCCTCTTTCAAAACGCCCGATCTCGCCGTGCCAGCCACCTCTAAACGCGCCTCTGCCACCTTCGCGCCCGCCGTCATGGTCGGCCATGGCGGGAATTGAAGTGGCAAACAGCGCGGCGGCCAGTCCGAGGGAAACCATTCGTCTGGCATTCATAATTTTCTCCTTTGCAGATGTTATTTTTAACTATCTCCTTGTTACTCACTTTGCATCCTAAAACCCAAATGTAAGCAAAGTATGTAATTTAACAGGGGATTTGTAACGGTTTGTTTCTAGTGGCTGTCTGTCAAACAGCGCGGCCATGTTGGATAGCGCACAGACTCGGAAATGGCTGCAAGGTTACGATGAAGATGTAAAATTACTTCATCTGCGGTGAAGATGAAACGCACGGCGATGTGTCGGGTCGAATCCCGGACCTCAAGGAGAACAACACGATGCAAGCAGCCCAATGCCTGAGCGCCACCCAGTTTGTGCTGTTCGGTTCCAGCGGCAACCTTTCCTGGCGCCTGGTGGTTCCTGCCTTGTTCAACCTGTTCCTCGACGGACATTTGTCGACACGTTTTTTGCTGCTGGCGGTGGATCGTTCTGACAAGAGCGAGGATGAAATTGCCTTGCATTACCATCAGGGCATCACGGAAAATTCGCGCAGAGGCACGCCGCCTGAAGACGCCTGGCAAACTTTTTCCGGCATGATCCGGCACGTCAAACTCAACGTTGCCGATCAGGAAGATTTTCAGAAACTGGCGCTGACGCTGAACACAATCGATGCGGCTTGGGATTGCCGTGCTGAGCGCGTCTTCTACCTTGCCACGCCGCCTTCGCTGTTCGAGACCATTGCGCTGGGCCTCGGCGCCGCAGGTCTGTCGCAGGATCGCGAGCGTGTACGGCTGGTCGTGGAAAAACCGCTTGGCAACGACCTTGAGTCATTTCACAAAATCAACGATGTGCTGTGCCGTGTCTTCGAGGAGCGTCAACTGTTTCGCATCGATCATTTTCTCGGCAAGGAAACCGTGCAGAACATTCTGGCCATGCGTTTCGCCAACCCGATCTTCGAGCCGATATGGAACCGCCGCTATGTGGATCACGTCGTGATTACCGTTGCTGAAACGCTGGGCGTCGAGAAGCGCGGCG
>JAJXTL010000199.1 GCA_021783855.1 Pseudomonadota bacterium | reverse complement strand
TGGATCGAGTCAACCCCAATCTGCAAAAGCGCGAAACCGTGCTCGATCCGGCCTGCGGTACAGGCGGTTTCCTGACTGCCGCCATCGATCACTTTCGCAATCAGATCACCACCGAATCCGGCACGGAAGACCAACATGCCATCGAGAATCTGATACACGGCATCGAAAAGAAACAACTGCCGCATCTCTTGTGCACCACCAATATGCTGCTGCACGGCATCGACGTGCCCAGCCAGATCGAGCACCGCAACACGCTGGGCCGCGGCTGGAACGATTGGAACGCGCACGAAAAGGTAGACTGTCTCATCACCAATCCGCCGTTTGGCGGCTATGAGGATGACGGTGTCGGAAGCGATTACCCGGCAGACCTCAAAACGCGCGAAACCGCCGATATGTTCATGGCGCTGATCATCAAAAAGCTTCTGAGGGAAAACGGCCGGGCTGCGGTAGTGCTGCCTGATGGATTCTTTTTTGGTGATGGCATTAAGAATATATTGAAGAAATTGTTGCTGCGCGACTGCAAGCTGCACACGATTATTCGCCTGCCCAAGGGGGTGTTCGCGCCTTACACCACTATCAAGACCAACCTGCTGTTTTTCACTAAAGGCGCGGTGGTGGATGACGGCACAGAACATTTTCATACCGATACCATCTGGTTTTACGAACACACGTATCCGGCAGGCTACAAGAGTTATTCCAAAACAAAACCCATCAGGCTGGAAGAGTTCAAGCCGTTACAGGAATGGTGGGGCAATGAAGAAAACGGCTTTGCCGACCGGTTGGAAAATCAATTCGCATGGAAGGTGGATTTCAAAGCCAAACGGGTACAGGCCGAAGCGGCAGCAAAACCCCACTGGGACAGGGCCGAGCAGCTCAACAACCAGGCTTCATCGCTCGAAAGCGAAGCACGCGACTTGAAAATCAGCCTGGCCGGCACGACAGACGCCGTCTATCGCGAAAAAATCGACGCGCAAATTGCCGATCTGCGCGCTCAGGTCGAGCCGCTGCGCCTGCAAGCACGCGATGCGCAGGCCGCCGGCGACCGTCTCTACTGGCCTATTTTTAATCTTGACATCAAAAACCCCAACGCCCCGGAAGAGGAAATTCACGATCCCGATATGCTGCTGGAGAAATACAAAAAACTGCTGGGTGAAATTGAAGAAACCGAAAATCTGCTCAAGAGCGAGCTGGCTGCCGCGCTGGCGCATCATTTTGTGGGAGAGGAAGCCTGATGAATGCGCAGCAATTTTTGGCGGAGTTTGGGCATATTGCGAATGCGCCAGGAGGGATTGATAGGTTGCGCGACCTTGTCCTTGAACTAGCCATTCAAGGCCGTTTAGTACCGCCTGTTGACAGTGGTGAATGCGTTCGCGATCTATTGGAGCATATTCGCAAGCAGCGATCTCTCCATATAGAGCGTACGCCGAGGCGGCGGTCTGTGAATCTGCCGGATATAGAGAAGTCTGAGGAACCTTTTGATCTGCCCGCTCACTGGGTGTGGGTAAGAAATGCAGAGTTGTTCGGGTTGCTCAAAGGCAAGAATCCGAAAGATCTCGGAGCTATGGGAAAGTATTCATACCTTGATATAGAAGCTCTTGATCGAGGAAACATATTGCGTTACACAAGTGACGAACGAGTGCCACGTGTAAGTAAAACGGACATCTTGGTTGTTTGTGACGGGTCGCGAAGTGGGCTTGTTCTCAAAGGGCAAGATGGTGTCATTGGATCAACTCTTGCTCGAATTGACACCGCTGAGTTCATTCAACCCTTTATTTGGATGATGTTTCAGCACAGCTATCGTCGCTTAAATGCTGAGAAAAAAGGGGCCGCCATCCCGCACCTTGATACAGCACGTCTCTTGCGCCAAGTTTGCGGTCTGCCGCCACTGGCGGAACAAGCACTGATCGTTGCCAAAGTCGATGAACTGATGGCCTTGTGCGACAAGCTGGAGGCGCAGCAACAGGAGCGCCGCAAGCTGCAAAACGCGCTGCGCTTGTCTACTTTGCAAGCCGTCGCAGCCTCCACCAGCCCGTTTGAACTGCAAACCACATGGGCGCGCCTTGCCGAAAATTTTGGACAGCTGTTTTCTGCACCGGACGATGTGGATCAGTTTGTCGCAGAACTCAAGAATATGGCAGTGCGAGGCTTGCTTTCATTGCCGTCTACATCGACGCCAGCCGTTGATGAAATCGTAGCCAATTGTGATGACCTGCGCGACCAATACATTGAGTCAGGTCTGATGCGTCGGCAAAAGATCATTGCTGTTACGGAAACGGACGTGATTTTTCCAGAGCATTGGGCTATTGCACCGTTCGACAAGGTTGCGGTCGTTATTGGTGGAGTGACAAAGGGCCGGGACCTGCGCGGGCGCACTGTCATAACTTGTCCATATCTTGCTGTAGCCAATGTCCAGCGTGGATTCTTCAAGCTTCATGGGTTGAAGACGATTCAAATTGGTATTGAAGAGCTGAATAAGTATCTTGTCAAAGAAGGAGACTTGCTCATTACTGAAGGCGGTGATTGGGATAAGGTTGGTCGCACGGCTATATGGCGAGGAGGCGTCGAAAGCTGCCTTCATCAGAATCATGTTTTCAAGGCGCGTGTTCCATCTCAGTGGTTGCTCAACGAATGGGTCGAGCTGGTTTTCAATTCGGGTGTAGGCCGTGATTATTTCGCAGGCGCATCCAAGCAAACCACAAATCTTGCGTCTATCAATATGACGCAACTTCGAAGCTTCCCAATGCCAATTCCACCGCTTGATGAACAGCGTGAAATTCTGGGAAAACTGGATGCTTTGACTGCGCAGGCTGGTGTTTGGCGCGAACAATTGAAAAGGAAACAGCACTTGGCCTCGTTATTCGCAGGTGCAACTTTGGCAGCCTTAACTGGCATCGCCGCAGAACAACAGGAGAAACCCGTGAAGATTCCGCAAACCGAACTGATCGCACCGTTAAAGCTAGGCAAGGAGCCGGACATTAAAGTCCAGGCCCCGCTGGCCATCATGCTCGCCCGCCACAACGGCGAAATGGCGGCTCGCGATTTGTGGCAGCGCTTCGGCGGCGAGATAGATGCTTTTTATGCGCAGCTGAAAACGGAAGTCGCGCACGGTTGGATTCTTGAACCCTGCGTGGCCGAGATGCGCGAAAAACTCACTGAAAAGGCGAATGCCTGATATGCAGCTCCGGCGCATTAAAATCGGCAACTTTCGAAATCTGCGCGATGTCGAAATTGTGTTCGATACCGATCTGGCGCCATCACCCGGCAGCCCGGCGGATGCGCCGCGCAAGGCGATCCGCAGCCATGCCCTGATCGGCCAGAACGGCACCGGCAAATCCAACCTGATCGAAGCGCTGATCACCATCTTCCGCGATCTGGATCTGGATCGCCCGCAAGCGCCTTTTGACTACGAGCTGGAATACAACATACGCGGGCACAATGTCCATATAGTGGCCGACTCTTCGCGGCAGAAGCTCCCGTTTGTCTGGGTTGACGGCAAGCCGGAATCTCAGGGTTTTTTGGTCAAGCACGCGCGCGAGTATTTTCCATCGCATGTGTTCGCCTATTATTCGGGTAAGAACGAGCGCATCGAGAGTTTGTTCCGCACGCACCAGGATCGTTACAAGCAACTGTTGCGGCAGGACAGCGACGATCTGGTGCGCCGCCTGTTTTACTGCCGGGGCGGTCACAGCCAACTTGTGTTGCTCGCCTGCCTGCTGTCAGACGACCCGGTGTTCAAGAAGTTGCTGGACAACCTGAACATTGAATCCATCGAGTCTGCGCTGTTTGTGCTGAAAAAGCCGTATGCCGCGCGAGATCTGGATGAACAGGACATTGCGCTGGGCGATGCGCGTTTCTGGTACGCACGCGGCACCGTGGTGAACGGTTTTCTCGACAAACTGTGGCAGGTGGCCTGGGCGCCGGTGCAGGAAACCCGACAGGTTGCCATTGATTTTCGCAGACGACCGGAAAAGCAGGAACTGCTGTACCTTTTTGTACCTGACCAACACAAGCTGAAAGAGTTGGGCGAATTGGTGGGCACGCCCGAGCGCTTCTTCCGTTATGCTGAAGCCGCCTATATCGGTGACCTGCTGGAAGAAGTGCGTATCACGGTGAAAAAGCGTAAAGGGCATGGCGGCGATGTGGAGTTCAAGCAGCTCTCAGAAGGCGAGTTGCAGATGCTCACCGTGCTGGGCCTGATGCGCATCACACGAGAAGACCATTGTCTGTTTCTGCTCGACGAGCCTGACACACACCTCAATCCGATCTGGAAACTGCGCTATTTCGATGATATCGAGAGCGTGCTCGCGCCGCGTGAAGGTTCAATCGTGCAAGGGGAATCACAAATTCTCATCACTACCCATGACCCGATGATGGTAGGAAGTCTCAAGCGCGAGCAGGTGCATATCCTGCGCCGCGACGGCAACCGCACCGTTGTTGAAGTGCCGGATGAACATCCGCAGGGCATGGGCGTGACGGGGCTGCTCAAAAGCGAACTTTTTGGACTGTCGTCTACGCTGGATATAGAGACCGAGCGCAGATTGTTTCGTCGCAATGAGTTGTTTGTAATGTCACCACGCAGCGTTGAAGAAGACGCAGAGCTTAGCCGCCTGAGCGCAGAGCTGGCAGATTTGGGGTTTTCGACCTCTGATTTCAGAGACCCGGATTACGCTCTGTTCGTGCGCAAGATGTCGCAGCACCGTCGCTTCCGTAAACCGTTCCTGACCCCAGAGGAACAGACCGAGCAGGATGCCATCGCCGACAAAATTATCGATGAGATCCTGCGCGAGGAGGATAGCCAGTGATTTGGATTGATCTTGAGCACAAACTACCTACTGACACGGATATTCCCGGTTGGT
>JAJXTL010000042.1 GCA_021783855.1 Pseudomonadota bacterium | reverse complement strand
CGAAATCCGGATCGGGCGTGCCGAGCTTGTTTGTATTGGCCACGATGCGTCCATCGGCATCGAGCAGAACAATCTCGATATTGTGGCTGAAATCGCCGTTGGGTCGCATGCGGTAGGACACACCGAGCGTGGCGGCGAAGGCGCGCACGTCGCCTTGCTCGGGTCGAGCGAGGCGCCAGACAGGATATGGCAGCTGGTGCATCGAGGCCATCCCGGCCAGTGCCTGAACCGTGTCATGGACAGGATCGAAACTCACCAGCACAACTTGCGGCGCAGCATGTCCGGTACGGGACTTAACCTCAGCACGGATTTGCTTGATAGCATCAATCGTCAAGGGACAAGCCTCAGGGCATGAAGCGTAGATCATGCTCACGATCACGGGATGCCCGCGTAGCGAGGCGGGTGTAAAAAGACCTTCGGCCTGATCGCGCAGCGTGAGCGCGCTCCGGTAGATCGAATCCGCAGGCAGCGCGGTCGCGTCTGCACCGGCCTGTACCGTACCGGTCCAAAAGCTTATCGTCAACAGAATCAATAGTGTCCATTGTCGGATCATGGTGCATCTCCTGTCTCGCGAACGCAGCGGAAGCCGATGTTGCCGGATGTATCCGTCGGCCTCATCGCGGATAGCGCAGCGACACGCATCATCAAGGGGTATGCGGCGCGGTTCTCAAACGCCAGTGCGGAACCGCCGCAGAGGGTGAGCAGGTTGGTCTGATCGGGATCGCGTGCATCGGCATTGACGAACATCGCCGCATAATCGTCCACCCACTCCCAGACTAACGTGTTCATATCGTGAAGCCCGTACAGGTTTGCGGTATCTTCTCCCACCTTTCCCGGCGCATGACCTGTGCGCGCCAGCAGTGTTTGCAGAATCCCTGCGCTCCACGCAGGATCATCGCGCGCATCGATGCGGGTTGCATCCGCAGCGGCAGCATATTCCCACTGATACCAGGCAGGCAACCGTGCGTCCTCGCTTGCGCAAAATGCCCGCGCAGCAAACCAGCTGACCTCGGTGACCGGCCGCTGCGGGTCGATGGCGGTTCCCAATGCCAATGGCCCGGCCCAGGAAGCAAGATAACCGCGGGCCGCGTACATGTCCGGCACGTGATCGCGCCGCCACTCGGGATGAGTGTGAACGAAGGCGAGGTAGTCGCCCGCGGTGACAGGGGTTGAACGCATAGCGAAGGTGGCGATGCGCACAGGCACCCGCGCGCCGTCAAGACTCAGGGCGCTGATAAACGAGCCGCCGGATACCGTGCGATATTCTGCGCCCGCCTCGCTATGGCCGCACGTGGCGAAAGCCAGCATCGTCACGAGAACGAATGCGCGCACCGCGTTACCCTCAATCCGATTACCGGCCATTCGCTCCGGCAGCGCGCACCGCCTTGACCTCTGCCGGCGTGATCGTGCCGCCTTTGTTGTTGAAGTTATTCAACACATAGGTCAGCACATGCGCGATTTCGTCATCGTTGAGCTGCGATGCGAAGGCGGGCATCTCCGATTCGTAGCCCGTGCTGTTGACGGTGATCTTGCCGCTCAGACCGTGCAGCACGAAACTGATAGCGCGTTTGGGGTCGGCGTTGAGAAAATCCGACATCGCGAGGGGAGGGAACGCACCCGGCAATCCCGTGCCGTCCGCCTGATGACAGGCGGCGCATATCTGACCGAACACCCGCTTGCCCTCGGCCATTGCGACATTCTCCACAGGTATCGCGGTATGCTCGGGCATCACAGCGACGCTCGATACCGGTCCGGCCGATACTTTTTTGTAGATATCCGGCGCCGCCGTGCCCTTGACTACCAGTTGGCCCAGTGCACCCTTCATGAAAGTGCGCGTGATCGAGTGATCCACCAGCAGGAAAGTGCCCGGCACCAGTGTCCTCATCTCGACCATGGCTGCGCCGCCGGCCGGGATCAGCGTGGTTTGCACATTGTGATTGACCAGCGTACCGCCTTCGACATTGACGTTGTCGAAAATCTGGCCTATGACGTGAAAACTCGATACCAGGTTGGGTCCGCCGTCGCCGACGAACAGGCGCACGCTATCGCCCACCTTCGACGTCAGCGCATCGGCACCGGTCAACGAGCCTTCGCGACCGTTGAACAACACATAGGTCGGTTGCTCCAGCAACAGCTTTTTCATGTCGAACGACTGCAGGCCTGGAGCATGATAGCCCTCCGTCGTATAGAAGTCGCCCTGTACCACATAGTACTCTCGATCCGCCTTCGGCAGCCCCTGCTGCGGCTCGACCAGAATCATGCCGTACATGCCATTGGCGATATGCATCGGCACCGGCGGTGTGGCGCAGTGGTAGATATACAGTCCTGCACGCATCGCCTTGAAGTCGAATACGCTCTCATGTCCTGGCGGCGTTACCGACACCGCTGCGCCACCGCCCGGCCCCATTACCGCATGCAGATCGATGTTGTGCGCCATGTGCGAATCGGGGGCGTTGCGCAGATGCAGTTCGACCGTATCGCCTTCGCGTACGCGGATCATCGGCCCGGGCACTGTGCCATTGAAGGTCCAGAAGTTGTAGCGCACGCCATCGGCAATCTCCTGGACGACTTCTTTGGTCTCCAGACGCACGACCACACGGGCCGGATAGTCGCGATGGATCGCTGGCGGTACATTGGGCGGCGCGACCAGCGTTTCCTCGATCGGCGCGCCGCGCGGCGGCCCGATATCTCCCGGGTCGCGGGCAGCCGCCAAGACTGACGCAGTGTGTTCGCCGGCAAAGGCGGGCAGGTGCGAAATGCCCAAAACGATGCCGATGGCTATTGCAATTGTCGCTGTACGCTTCATGATGTTCTCCGTTCCGTTTTGAATGAGGTCATTTAGTGCCGTCATCAGTGCCCGCCGGCGCCCTTAGTCAGCGCCTCCCCTGTTGATGTTTTTCCTGCCGCCTATGCAGATCAGGATTAACGACAACATAGGAGCGGCGTTTAACCTGCCGCAATTCCCTTTAATGACGGTTCTGTTCACGATAAAAGTCTATAAAACAGTAGCGTCTTTGTCCTTGATATGCATCAAGGTATTGCAACCTGAAAAATCCGCAGACTATCCGGGCTAATGCCCCTGATGTGTCAACTGAGCATAGAGCAGCGGCAGCCTGATGGGTAGCTCGGAGGGCTTGCGGATGATAATAAAACTGTTCTTGCCGAAAATATGCGGCAGGTATTCGTGTGCTTCCTGATCGATGGTCACGCAAAAAGGGCGCAGGCCTTGCTGTCTTGCGGCAATCAGGGCCTTGCGCGTGTCTTCGATCCCGTAACGGCCTTCATAGTGATCGGCGTCGTTGGGCTTTCCGTCGGTGAGCAATAACAGCAGGCGCTCGCGGGACTTTTGGCGACCCAGGATTTCCGAGGCGCGACGGATGGCTGCGCCCATGCGCGTGTAGTACGCCGGGCTGATGCCGTTGATGCGTCCGCGCACGGCATCGCCGTATGGCTCACTGAATGCTTTCAGGGTATGAAAGCGCACGTCGCTGCGTTGCTGAGAACTGAAGCCATACAGCGCGAAACGATCGCGGGTGACCGACAGCGCTTCGGAAAAAAGAAACATACTGTCGCGGATAACATCGATGACGCGCCTATCCTCGCCCACCCACGCTTCGGTGGATAAAGACAGATCGGCCAGCAGCAGACAAGCCAGGTCGCGCCCGCGCTTGCGCTGGTCGAAATAAAACCGGGTTTCAGCGCCGACGCGGTGGGCAAGGTGGCGGATATAGGGATCGATATCGATGTCATCTCCCTCGGACTGCGCCTTGAGGCGCTGGTGAAGCGGCAGCAAGGCGCCAAATTGCCGCCGCAGCCGTTGCTGGTCGCGCTCCAGATGCCTCGGGAGCGCACAGGGTTCGGCATCCGCCAGGGAAACTGTGTTGATCCGGCATTGCGCAGCTTTCAGGGTATGCGTTCTGTAGTCCCACTCCGGCTGCATCCCGTCGCCGACCAGGGCGAGGTTATCGCCTTCCGCTGACGGCAAATCCAGCGACATGCGCAATTTCCTGGCGACGCTTTTGCGATCCCGCGCGATCGCGATAATATCCAGATCGTCAGCCGCCTGGGCGAGATCCTGATCCTCGTTCTCCTTGGTTTCATGTTCGACTTTTGCATATTCCGCCCAACTGAATATCGATTCCGGGCGGAACAGCAAAAGACCGCCTTTCCGCTCGGGCATCTCAGTGTGCTCGGCCATCCGGCGTATTTTATCCGACTGATGCGCACTGCCCGACTGGGAAGGCTGATCCGGAAAATGATCCGGTTGCAACTTTTTGCCAGTGACAGGTGGCTCGGGGCGCAGCCACAGCAAGACCGGATGGGGGGGGCGCCGCGCTTCGGGTAGCGCCCGTACGCTTCCCGGATTACGCAGTGCATCGCGGACTGCCTGTTCCTGTCGCGCTTCGTCCGGCGCAAGCTTACCGATTTGCGGGCGTCGCGCGATCTCCGCTTCCACCAGTCGAGCATAGCTTGCCGCGAGACCGGGGAAGTCACGTGTTACCGCCCGAGCTGCGGCCTGGTTCCGGGTCAGCCACGGCAGATCCGGTCGCGGATCGACGGCGCAAAGAGCGGCCAGCCAGAAATACAGACTGCGGTTCAGGTCGATTTCCGGAAACACATCGATGACCGGCGGCAGCCTAAGCGCCTGATTATCCAGCCAGGCAAGATCCACCTTGCGCGCGCTGCCGGCCAGACGTTCCAGCAGCGTGCGCCTGGCGCCGTGGTGCGTTTTCGCGCCTGCCTGCGTCGCCACCCCGTGATCTCCGCCGAGTGCACGAAACAGCAGTGCGGCATCGCGCGAGACGCTAGCCAGCTCAACGGCCGCTTCGGGGAAGCGGCGTGCGGCAAGCCGGTTTACCAGCCGGTGCCATGCAATGCCGATTTGTTCTTCCATGCGCAAAGCCCCCTTAGTTGCCGAAAATCGCGAGGACCACCACCATTAAGGCGCGGGTGATTTCCGGCTCGTCGGAAAGGCATTCAACTATCGCCGCGCGGCATGCCACCAGGGGGTCGCAGCCGCTGGCGATCAGCTTCGCCGCGTCGACGATCAGGCGCGTGCCCGGCGCTTCTTCCAGATCGTGATCGGCCGTGCTGCGCAGGGCGTTGGCGAGGGTGACCAGACGCTTGGCGATTGCGTGCTCGACACCGGACTCCGTTGCCACGATTTCCGCCTCGCGCGCGGCTTCCGGAAAGCCGAAGGCGAGGGACACGAAGCGCTGGCGGGTGCTGGGTTTCAGCCCTTTGAGCAAATGCTGGTAGCCGGGGTTGTAGGAAACCACCAGCATGAATTCAGGCGGCGCCTTCAGTATCTCTCCGGTACGGTCGATCGGCAGAATCCTGCGGTCGTCTGACAGCGCGTGCAGCACCACCGTCGTGTCTTTGCGCGCTTCCACCACCTCGTCCAGATAGCAGATGCCGCCGTGACGCACCGCCTGGGTGAGCGGGCCATCCGTCCAATAGGTGCCTGAGGCGTCGATCAGATGGCGGCCCACCAGGTCCGAGGCGGAAAGATCGTCGTGGCAGGACACGGTATACAACGCGCGCCCAAGTCGCGCCGCCATGTGCTCGACGAAACGCGTCTTGCCGCAGCCGGTCGGCCCCTTGATAAGCACCGGCAGACGGTTTTGATAGGCGAGCTCGAATACTGCAATCTCGTCGCCGGTCGGCATGTAGGGCGGGATGAGGTTGGGTGAGCTAATGGCGCGTGCAATTGACGTAACGGACATGGGGATGCTCCTTGATTAAGCGGTGAGATAGGCAATGGCGATGATGCCGCCGACAGCGGCCAGATAAGCGGCCATGACGAGACGCCACAATAGCTGAACGTGGCGCAAGCCCATGAAATAGCTCACCACCAGTTGCCCCTTGACGAGCGTTAAGGCCAGCACCGCAGCCATGAGCAGCTTGCCGGAGGCCCAGGAACCCAGCCCGTAAGTGATCGTGGTGAGCCCGAGCAGCACCAGCCAGGTTAGGGTGCACGGTCTGAGCGGCATGGAATGAAGCAGTTTCATTGCTCGTCCTTTCAATGGATAACGTAAACCAGCGCGAACAGGATAATCCAGACCAGATCCACCATATGCCAGTAAGAACCCCCGGTCTCCACGCCGGTATAGTTTTCGGCGCTGTAGCGCCCGGCATAGGCTTTGTAGTCGACCACGGCAAGAATCGTCATGCCCATCAGCACATGCATGAAGTGGAAAAACGTAAGGGCCAGGTAGAACATGTAGAACAGGTTGGTAGACAGGGTGATGCCTTGTGCCAAATCCTGATTAAATTCCACACTTTTTAACACCAGAAACAGCCCGCCCAGGCCGAGAGCGCCAGCCAGCCAGTGGCCGCATGCCGTGCTGCGCCCCGCCTTGATCGACAGCGTCGCGCGCGCCACGGAATAACTGCTGGTTATGAGAATCAGGGTATCGGCGAAACCGTAAGCGCGGTTGAGCGTGAGTTGCGACGCATTGAACACATCCACGTGGCTGCTGCGGGCGAACGCATAGGCGGCGAACAGCACGCCGAATACCACAAGCTCTGCGAAAATAAAAATCCAGATTGCGAAATCCCCGGGCAGGGGTTGTGCGGAATCGACGCTGGTTTCAATCATCTGATGATGCCTCCGGCAAGCGGCGGGGTGGCAGCCCCGCCATGCTTCGGTCAGGCGGCCAGAGCCTGTTTCATTTCATCGGTATACTCGTATTCTCCCGCAATGAAAAAGCTCCGCAGATAGACCAGCAGCCCGACGAAGAAAGCGACGCCGGCGAATTCGCGCACCCAGAAGAACACGCGTGCCTTATCCTGCGCCTCCATAAAGCCCATCGGGTCATCCGCAGCGCGTTGCAGAAAGACGGTTACGATACCGGCCCCGGTGAGAGCCAGGGTGATGCCGATCATGCTGAGCACCATGATCCAGAAACCGGTCATTTCCCAGCGCTGGGCGGCAGCGCTGTTTGCTGCGCGCCCGCGCAGCAAAGGCATCGCATAAGAGATAATGGCCAGGGAGACCATCGCATAGGCGCCGAAGAAAGCCAGATGCCCGTGTGCTGCGGTGAAATTGGTGCCGTGCATATAGTATTGAGCCGGTGCCAGAGTGATCATGAAGCCCCACAATCCTGCGCCGAGAAAAGCCATCACCGGTGTGCCGAGCGCCCACAGCATGGCGGCCTTGTTCGGATGTTCGCGGCGGCGCTGCATCAACATCTTGAAGGAAAAAACGATGAGCAGTATGAACGGAATGGGTTCCAGGGCGGAAAAGATCGAGCCGAGCCAGATCCAGTACGACGGCGCGCCGGTATAGTAATAATGGTGACCGATCCCGATAATGCCGGAAATCAGCGTCATGGCGACAATGATGTAGAGCCATTTTTCCACGATCTCGCGGTCTACTCCGGTCATTTTGATCAGAATGAAGCCAAGCAAAGCGCCCAGGATCAGCTCCCAGTCACCCTCGACCCAGCCATGCACGATCCACCACCAGCCGAAGCTGGCTTTTACGGTGTCGTGCGGAAAGTAAAAGGCGGGCAGGAAAAGCAGCGCCAGGCCCCACAGGCTGCCCACCAGAATCAGGTTAATCGAGGTTTTGCGCCCCTTGATCAGGGTCATGGTCACGTTGAACAGCAACGACAGCGCCACCAGAACGATGCCGATCTTGGTGGGCAACGGCTGCTCCAGGTAACCGCGGCCCATGGTCGGCAAAGCCGCATTGCCGGTTATCGCCGCCAGTTGGGCATAAGGCACAAAAAGGTAAGCGACTATCGTCAGCGCCGCAGCGATGAGGAATACCCAGAAAGTGACCAGCGCGAGTCTGGGGCTGTAGAGTTCGGTTTGCGCCTCCTCCGGAACGATAAAATAAGCGGCGCCCATGAAGGCCATCAGCAGCCAGACGATCAGCAGGTTGGTGTGGCTCATGTGCGCAACGTCGAAGGGCAACTCCGGAAACAGAAAGGTGCCGTGCAGATACTGCAATCCGGCGATCAGACCGAACACGATCTGGCCGACAAACAAGGCCAGCGCGGCGATGAAGTAAGGTTTTGCCACCTGTTGAGACGGATATTTCATGATTTCTCCTTGTTAAACGCGAGGGGTGTGGGAGTCAAATCAACCTTGAATATTGGGCGGCCAGTTGTTGGTATCGATGTTGGAAAGCCATTGCAGATAGGCCACGAGATCGTCCAGCTGATTCCCGGTGAAATGAAAATTGGGCATCTGCCTTCTTCCAGGCACCCCCGAAGGTTGCGACTGTATCCAAGCCTTGATGAATTCAGGCCCTCTGCGTTTGTAGACGTTGCCCAGTTCCGGGGCGAAATAGGCGCCTTCGCCGTTGATGGTGTGGCAGCCGATGCAATCGTTGGTATCGAGCAAATACTTGCCGCGCAGCACGGCGGGCGTCATTTTGTCCGCGTGATCCCGTTCCGGGATGCGTTGCCAGGTGTCGTAGCTGAGTACCAGATAGATAGCGAGAAAAAAAACCGCGCCACCGAGAAAAATATTTCGGGCCATCGCTTTGGTGAACACTTGTTGCATATCCGGCTCCTTGAACGTTGAGAGAAATTCTGTGTTTGAAGTTATACGCAGGGTACTTCTTTTATTCCTTGACTCAGGTCAAGCAAGTTTGAATTGACGAATGAAACGGAGCAACGGCATTGCAACGCGATCAGCGACCAGACTGGATCAAACCGAAAGCAGCCGGTGCGATCAGCACGCACGAACGTGCATTGGATAGGCTGCCGGAATTTGCGTCAGTGAGATGAAGAGATTTTTACTATAGCACAGGAAGTTGTGCAACAAGGCTCGTTTCAACAAGCGAACCACAATGCTGAGCCGCCGCTACCGGCGGGGAAACGTCTATTATCGTTGGTCGATACGCTGTGCATCGACGCATGAAACTCACTTCTGCCGTCCGCACCAGTCCTTTGCAAACTGTCCCGCTACCCGTCCGCTGCGAGAGCCGCGCGACAGCGACCATTGCAGCGCGGCACGGCGAACTTCGTCCGTCATGCCCTGCTGCCAGCCGTGATGTTCCAGCCAGCGACCGGCGATCGCCAGATATTCGTCCTGGCTGAACGGATAGAAGGAAACCCACAGCCCGAAGCGCTCGGATAAAGAGACTTTTTCCTCTATGGCCTCCGCAGGATGGATTTCATCGCCGACAGATTTGCTCGCCAGATTGTCAGACATGTAGTCCGGCATCAGGTGGCGGCGGTTCGAGGTGGCGTAGATAAGAAGATTATCGGAGAACGCCACCAGATCGCCGTCGAGCGCGGCCTTGAGCGTCTGGTATCCGACTTCGTCTGTATTGAATGACAAGTCGTCGCAATACAGGATGAAGCGCTCAGGGCGACCCTCGACCAATCCTACGATCAGCGGCAAATCCACCAGCCCCTGCTTGTCGATCTGGATCACCCGCAGAGATTGCCCTGCATATTCATTCAGCAACGCCTTGACCAGCGATGACTTGCCGGTGCCGCGCGCACCTGAAAGCAGCACGTTGTTCGCCGTGCCGCCTTTGACGAACTGATGCGTGTTTTGCCGGATGCGTTCTTTCTGGTCGTCGATACCGAGCAGATCGCCAAGTGCGATGCGCTGGAAATTTGCAACGGGCTGCAAGGTGCGCTGGCTGTGATTCCAGCGAAATGCCGCCGCTGCCTGCCAGTCGGGAGCTTTTACCTGCGCATTTGGTACAACACTTTCCAGGCGGGACAACAGCCCTTCGGCACGCGTGAAAAATTGATCGAGTTTGTTCATATATCTGGATTCCGTCTTCGCGGGATAACCAGCGACTTGCCCGCTTGCGGGCTTAGTCGAATGGCTAGGAGCCTGTCGGACTTGTCTTGTAACTCATTGATTCCATTAATGTGCGTATAAATTAATAAAATATTTAATTGTTAAAAATCAATAGGTTGCATAGAATAAAAATTGAAGTCCGACAGTCTGCTAGTTGCATCATCAATGACGGTCAGCTGCGGTAGCTGGCGTTGATCTTCACGTAATCGTAGGAAAAATCACAGGTCCACAGGGTCGCATTCACACGGCCACGATTCAGCACCACGCGTATCGTGATATCGGACTGCCGCATCACACGCTGACCGTCTTCCTCGGCATAACTTGCAGCCCTGCCGCCGTTTTCGGCAACCAGCACCTCGTCCAGATAAAGCCTGAGCGCTGCCACATCCAGATCATCCACGCCCGCATAGCCGATCGCGGCAAGAATGCGTCCAAGGTTGGGGTCGGATGCAAAGAACGCGGTCTTGACCAGCGGCGAATGCGCAATGGCATAAGCGATTTTTTTGCACTCGTCCTCGTCCCGCCCGCCTTCCATCCGGATGGTGATGAACTTGGTCGCGCCCTCGCCATCGCGCACGATAGCCTGTGCCAGATAGATCGCCACTTCACTGACGGCATCCAGCAAGACGGCATAGGCGTCGCTGTCCGCTTCCCGTATCTCCGGCAGGGCTGATTGACCGGTCGCAATCAGCATCAGCGAGTCATTGGTAGAAGTGTCGCCATCCACGGTGATGCAGTTGAATGAACGGTTCGCCGCTTTGCTCACCAGTTCTTGCAAAAGAGGCTGTGAAATATACGCGTCGGTCGCAATGTAGCCCAGCATGGTCGCCATGTTGGGATGGATCATGCCGGAACCTTTGGCGATGCCGGTGATCGTGACGGTCACGCCATCGATAACGACTTGCCTGGAAATCGCCTTGGCAACAATGTCGGTGGTCATGATCGCTTGGGCCGCATTGAGCCAGTTATCCTCGCCCATATTCGCAACGGCGGCAGGCAGACCCGCCGCGATTTTCGCGACAGGCAACGGTTCCATGATGACGCCGGTGGAAAACGGCAGAATCTGCGCAGCACGGCACCCCAGCAAACCGGCCAGTGCCGCACATGTGCTCTGCGCATCCTGCAAGCCCTGCTTGCCTGTTCCGGCATTGGCATTGCCGGTGTTGACCACCAGCGCGCGTATGCCGCCCCCTTTAACATGAAGCTCGCGCAGCGATTCGTTTGCCCCCTCTCCCACCGGGAGATAACCAGCGACTTTGCCATCGTCTTGTGATGACTTAGTCGAATGGCTAGTCGTTGTATCAGGGTTGGAGTGAGGGAAACGTGCATGGCTGGATTCATCACTGCCATGCACGTTAGCCAGATGTTCTTTGGCCACGATGACCGGTGCCGCACAAAAACGGTTCTTTGTGAACACCCCGGCAACCCTGGCACCCTCGCACAACTGAATTACAAGAAGATCCTTGCGATTTTCGCGCTTGATATTGGCCTCTGCGATTCCCAGAGACACGCCCGCGACGGGCAACAGTTGCGCCGCCACTGGCGGATTCAGATTAACCGGCATCAGATTTTCTCCTTCGTTTAACGTAAAACTCGCGTAGCGATTCGTTTGTTCCCTCTACCTCTGGGAGATAACCAGCGACTTTGCCATCGTCTTGTGATGACTTAGTCGAATGGCTAGTCGTTGTATCAGGGTTTGGGTGAGGGAAACGGGCAGGCGAGTTTTATCATCAGGGGTGTTGCCAATCCCATGCCCGTTAGTAACGACCACCGGTCTTGTAAATATAATTGGAAAGCTCGGCAGATTCGCTGTTCACCCGACGCACGATGCCGTGCATGTTACGGATAACGCCGCGCATCACGCGATAAACCAGCTTGGGATGCGAGTTGAGCAGTCCTTCAAAACGCAGCCGCTGCATGCTCAGAACCTGGGTCGTGCCGACCGCATAAAGCGTCGCGCTGACTTGCGATGCAGCGCCGCCTGCAAACGTAATCATGCCAGCCAGATCGCCCGGCTTTAGCACATGAACGGTGGACTCTTCGCCATTGCTTTCTATCTTTACCTCGATATCGCCTGAAGCCAGGATATACAAGTTGTCGGGTTGTTCATCATTAGGCTGAACGATCACTTCGCCTGTCTTGTAGTCCTGAACCTCGAACAATTCAGCCAGAATTTCCACTTCAGCCTCGCTCAACTCTTCCGTCACCGGTGAGGTGCGCAGCGTGTCGATCACTAATGACATTGCATTCTCCTTAGGTCTGTTAATTCAATTGTCCATGGCACTGTTTGTATTTCTTGCCCGAACCGCATGGGCAGGGGTCGTTGCGACCGGTTTTCTTGCCGCCTCGCACGAACGGCTGATGCTCTTCACCCTCTGATCCGGCATCCTGAGCCAGCGCTTCCTCATAATCGGCGTGATGATACTGCACTGCGAGCGGTGCCGGTGCAACCGGTTCGACTTCCACTTCACTGCGCACCTGCACGTTCATCAACACCTGGATCACTTCACGCTTGATGACATCCAGCATCGTCGAAAACAACTCAAATGCTTCACGCTTGTATTCCTGTTTGGGATTTTTTTGCGCATACCCGCGCAGATGTATGCCCTGACGCAAGTGATCCAGCGCGGACAGGTGTTCGCGCCAGTGCACATCCACGCTTTGCAGCATGATGGCCCGTTCGTAATGATGCATGCCGTCGCTGCCTACCAGCTCCACCTTGGCCTGATATAACTGCTTCGCGTGTTCGAAGACGCGGGCGCGCAAACCTGCTTCATTCAGACTCTTATCTTCGTCCAGCCACTTCGCCAGCGGCAACTCCAGCTGAAATTCGGCTGCGAGCATTTTTTCCAGACCCGCCACATCCCATTGCTCTTCCATACTGTGCGGCGTGATATATAGACTGATGGTATCGTCCAGCACGCTGTCGCGCATCCCCGCGACTGTTTCCGAGATGTCTTCGCTTTCAAGCAATTCGGTGCGCTGCTGGTAGATCACCTTGCGCTGATCGTTGGCGACATCGTCGTATTCCAGTATCTGCTTGCGCATATCGAAGTTGCGCGCTTCGACCTTGCGCTGCGCATTTTCGATCGCGCGCGTTACCCATACGTGCTCAATCGCTTCACCTTCAGGCAACTTGAACTTGTTCATGATCGCAGCAACCCGATCCGAGGCGAAAATACGCAACAGCGGATCTTCCAGCGACAGATAGAAACGGCTCGATCCCGGATCGCCCTGGCGGCCGGAACGGCCACGCAACTGGTTATCCACGCGCCGCGACTCATGACGTTCGGTGCCGATAATATGCAGACCGCCGCTTTTGATCACCTGCTCGTGCAGCAACTTCCAGTCTGCCTTCATTTGCTCGATGCGCGTCTCGCGCGCACCATCATCCAGCGACTCATCTTCGCGAACCGCCTCGATCAGTTTCTCGATACTGCCGCCCAGCACGATATCCGTACCGCGGCCCGCCATATTGGTCGCAATCGTCACCATTTTCGGCTTGCCGGCCTGCGCCACAATTTCCGCCTCACGCTCATGTTGCTTGGCGTTCAACACCTGATGCGGCAGCTTTTCCTTTTTCAGCAACTCGGACAACAGTTCGGAGTTTTCGATGGAGGTCGTCCCCACCAGCACCGGCTGGCCGCGCTCATAACAATCCTTGATATCCACGATCACCGCGCGATATTTTTCCATCGTGGTGAGATACACCTTGTCCATCATATCGCGGCGGATCGTCGGGCGGTTAGGCGGAATGATGACCGTTTCCAGATTATAGATTTGCTGGAATTCGTAGGCCTCGGTGTCCGCCGTACCGGTCATGCCGCCCAGCTTGTTATACATACGGAAATAATTCTGGAAAGTAATCGACGCCAGCGTCTGATTTTCCTTCTTGATCTCCACGCCTTCTTTCGCCTCGACAGCCTGATGCAGACCGTCCGACCAGCGCCGTCCCGACATCAAACGACCGGTGTGTTCATCCACAATGACGACTTCGCCATCCTGCACCACATAACCCTGGTCTCTGTGATACAGCGAATGCGCGCGCAAGGCGGCATACAGATGGTGTATCAGGGAAATGTTCGCGGCATCATACAGACTGCCATTCGGCGGCAACAAACCCGCCTCAGTGAGAATATTTTCGGCGTGTTCATGACCGATCTCGGAGAGCAGAATCTGATAATTCTTTTCGTCTACCGAATAGTCTCCCGGACCGTCTTCCTCGGTTTGACGCACCAGCTTCTTCACCAGCTCGTTGATCTTCACATAGACATTGACATCGCCTTCAGCCTGACCGGAGATAATCAGCGGGGTGCGCGCCTCGTCGATCAGGATGGAGTCCACCTCGTCCACGATAGCGAAATTCAGTTTGCGCTGAAAGCGCTCACTCATCTGGCTTGCCATATTATCGCGCAGATAATCGAAGCCGAATTCGTTGTTGGTGCCGTAGGTAATGTCTGCCGCGTAGGCCTCCTGTTTCTCATCCGACGGCATCTGCGAGACGATCACGCCAACCGACAGACCAAGGAAGCGGTACAACCTGCCCATCCACGCCGCATCACGCGCCGCCAGATAATCGTTTACCGTGACCACATGCACGCCAAGGCCGGTAATCGCATTCAGGTAGACAGGCAGAGTCGCCATCAGCGTTTTACCTTCGCCGGTACGCATTTCGGCGATCTTGCCGTAATGCAGCACCATCCCGCCTATCATCTGTACATCATAGTGGCGCATCCCCAGCGCCCGTACACTCGCTTCGCGCACCACGGCAAACGCCTCGGGCAGCAGGACATCCAGCGTTTCGCCGTTGGCATAGCGTTGCCGGAAAATTCCGGTTTTTTCGCGCAGTTGCTCGTCGCTGAGTTTCGCGATGTCGGCTTCCAACTGGTTGATTTCCTTGACTGTCACGCGATATTGCTTGAGCAGGCGATCGTTACGACTACCGAAAATACTTTTTAATGCTTTTGAAATCATGTTTTTCTCAACCACAGGGCGAGCTGGTTCAAAACCATCTCTCCATTATAAATTTTAATAATCAACAAGTTAATAAATCAACCGGCTTGCAGGAAACGCACAGGATTTTGCGCAATACCTTTATAACGAACTTCAAAATGCAAATGATTGCCCGTGGAACGTCCGGTGCTGCCTACTTCGGCAATTTTATCGCCGCGCCGCACCACCTGACCCACCTTGACCAGCAGCTTCGAGGCGTGTGCATAACGCGTCACAATATCGTTGCCATGGTCGATCTCGACCATATTACCATACTGAGGGTGTGTATCTGCATACACAACCACCCCGCCGGCCGAGGCGAGAATGGCAGTGCCCGCCTCGGCCATGAAATCAACGCCCTCGTGCATGGCGCTCTTGCCCGTAAAGGGGTCCAGCCGCCAGCCGAAATTGGAGGTATACACCCCGTCATTTATTGGTGCGCTCGACGGCAACAGCGCCCGGCTCAATTGATTCTGCATCAGCAGTGTTTCCAGCGTTACCAGCTTATCGGATCTGTCGGCGACCACTCGTGTCAATGCATCCAGCTGTTGCGCCAGACCGGCGGATGACAGCGAAGCCTGCGATACCAATGGGCCGCCCTGCGCGGGCGGCTGATCGAATTGAAAGTCCGATGATTTCATGCCTGCAAGCTTTACCAGACGCCCTCCCAGTGCGTCCAGACGCTGCACGCGCGCCTGCATTTCACCCAGCTTGATGGCCAGCGTATCCAGACTGCTGCGTTCATAAAGATGCTGGTTCAGTTGAATCGGCATGCGGTTTATCAGCACTTGCCCCACACCGTCCGGTGCCAGACGCAGCAAGGCAAACTGCACGCCCATAATCACCACGATCATCAAGCCGAACAGTAGCAACATCAATAAGACGAGCTGCCTGCCGCCCAAATAAATACTGCGAGACTCTGCCCATCGATTGGAAACTAGAATAACATTCACGCTTCTTCCTTATCTGTAAAGCAATCCGTGACCCAGCGTTTAAAATCCCTGATGAGCGATGACCCGCAGTTGCGCCACCTGCTCGACACCGCGCACACTCTGACAGCGTTGCAACAACAGTTTGCCCATGTCGCACCACCCTACATCGCACAATCCTGCCAGGTGACGGGGTTGCGCCACGGCACACTCCACATCGCCGCGAATAACGGCACACTCGCCGCAAAACTGCGCCAGCTGGCGCCGGATATCGTAAACAAATTGCAGGACAGGGGGTGCGAGGTTAGCGGAATCAGGGTCAAGGTGCAAGTGAGCTACGCCCCCGTCCCGATCATACGCACTCCGCGCATCCTGAGCAGCACAGCACAACGCCAGCTGCATGAACTCAGCGAAAGCCTCATCGAATCACCCCTCAAACAGGCACTGGAAAAATTTTCGCAAAAAAAATCGTAAGTCAGGCTTTAAACCAGACAAACTTCGTTCATGCCGTGACGATGCCGCAAGACCGAGAGGATCTTCCCTCGAAACTAAAGCTCCTGTTTCCGAATGGAATCCCGACCTACAGGAATACCCGCCATGCCACCAGCACATAGCGCTCCAGCACAAACAGCAGGACAAAAACCAGCAACAGCAGCGCCGTGAAGCGCACCGTTTTCCAGGCAAATTCGAGATAGCGCCGGTTGCGCGTAAAGATATACATGCCGCCCGACAATACCAGCATCAGGGTGACCAGAATCAGAACAAGACGCAGGATCAACACACCACCACCCCCGGATTACAGACGCGCAATTTATTGCGCGCACATCATTCAGGCCACCTGCAGGCGCAGGAATGCGGGCGCATCTTCAACATTGTCAAACGTGACGAATTCCCACGCATGTTCATCGGCAAGCAGTTCGCGCAGCAGAGCGTTATTCAGCGCATGGCCCGACTTGAAACCGGAAAAAGCGCCGATCACCGGATGACCCAACAGATACAAATCGCCGATGGCATCCAGCACCTTATGTTTGACGAATTCATCTTCGAACCGCAGGCCATCTGCATTGAGCACGCGATACTCGTCCATGACTATCGCGTTGTCCAGACTGCCGCCCAGCGCCAAACCCTGCGCCCGCATGCTTTCCACATCCTGCATGAAGCCAAAGGTGCGCGCGCGACTGATCTCGCGTATGTAGGAGTTTTCGTCAAGATCAACCGTCACATGCTGTTTGGTGTTGGCAAAAACCGGATGGGCAAAATTAATGGTAAAGGTCAATTTATAACCGTTGTACGGCTCAAATCTGACCCACTTATCGCCCTGGCGTACCTCGACTGTTTTTTTGATGCGGATAAATTTTTTAGCCGCCGACTGTTCGACAATACCTGCGGATTGCAACAGAAAAATAAAGGTACCGGCGCTGCCGTCCATGATCGGCACTTCAGCGCCGTTCATTTCTATGCAGGCGTTATCTATACCCAGGCCGGCCAGTGCCGACATCAGGTGTTCGATGGTGGCAACCCGCACCCCGTTTTGCTCCATGCAGGTGGAAAGCCTTGTATCGTGAACCAGATCGGCGCGCGCCTTAATATCACGCACCGGCTTAACATCCACACGGCGAAACACGATGCCGCTGTTTACGGACCCGGGATGCAGGGACAGAGTGACTTTTTCGCCGCTGTGCAAGCCAACACCCGTCACACTGACGGAGGACTTCAAGGTGCGCTGCTTAACCATTGGCTTATTAAGGGCAAGTTTCATGCGGGTATTCTAACATACCGTCTGAAGGATATTCCTGTTTTGAAGAAATCACGGCACTGCTTCCCAAACATGCATTTCCTGCACTATAAAAATGGAGCAAAAGGCTTGATATCTCCAGCCACACTTGCCGTTTCGAGCGCTACTGACCACAACTTTTCACACGCACAATCGTCCAAGGATAGCCACCTGACGCAAGCATCGAATTCATCAGGAATCTTTCCATTCGCAACCCTTAACATGGCCTGCCGGGACGATTGCCATGAAGGCCAGCTTGATTACCGAAACCAGTCGCTCAACTTGAGTTAGGGTAATGCTGATTTATTCGGTTTTGTCGTTCCCGCCCCCGACCACCCCAACGAGGGCAGGCTGCGGCGGGAAAACGAGGCCAAAGGCCGAAGTTTCGAGGAACGGCCACCCGGTTACACAAGGCGCTGGTTCCCCGCTTTTGCGAGCAGCCGCTTCGCGATTTGCCTGCTTACTCCCTTGTGCGGGGAAGACGAAAAAATCAGTGGTTCCCTAATTTCAAGATGTCGATGTAGCCAAGCTTTCAACTTCAGAACGCAAATAGCTGGAAAACGGCGCTTTTGGCGCCTTTTTTGCAGGCAAATCACACCTGCGGGTGTGCGCGTTCATCCTTGCTGTGCAATTTGTTCAGCGCATTCAGATAGGCCTTGGCGGAGGCCACCACGATGTCGGTATCCGCACCCTGCCCGTTGACGATGCGTCCGCCGCGCGCCAGACGCACCGTCACTTCGCCCTGCGCATCGGTACCGCTGGTAATGTTGTTCACCGAATACAGCTGTAACTCGGTGCCGCTGTGCACGATTTTTTCGATGGCCTTAAAGGTGGCATCCACCGGCCCGCCGCCCTGCATCTCGGCATCGAACTTGTCGGCGCCGATGCTCATCACCACTTTTGCAACCGGCAAGATGCCGGTTTCGCTGTGCGCACGCAGTGAGATCAGACGGTAATGTTCATTGACTTCGGCTATTGCCTCATCGCTCACCAGCGCCTGCAGGTCCTCATCGAAAATTTCGCTCTTGCGATCGGCCAGCTCCTTGAAGCGCAAAAAGGCCGCGTTGAACGCCTCATCCGTCGCAAACTCGATGTTCAACTCGGTGAAACGCGAACGCAAGGCATTGCGGCCGGATAGCTTGCCCAGCGTCAGCTTGTTGGCATTCCAGCCCACGTCTTCCGCGCGCATGATCTCGTAAGTCTCACGGTGTTTCAACACGCCGTCCTGATGGATGCCGGATTCATGGGCAAATGCATTCGCCCCGACGATTGCCTTGTTCGGCTGCACCGGGTAACCGGTGATGCTGGATACCAGTTTGGAAGTCGTTACGATCTGCGTGGTGTCGATGCGCGTGTCCAGATTGAACACATCGCGGCGTGTCTTCACCGCCATCACGATTTCTTCCAGCGCCGCATTGCCTGCGCGCTCGCCCAGCCCGTTAATGGTGCATTCGACCTGACGCGCGCCGTTCATCACCGCCGACAAGGAGTTGGCCACCGCCGGCCCCAGATCGTTGTGGCAATGCGTGGACCAGATCACCTTATCGGAACCCGGCACGCGCGCAATCAGCTGTTTCATGCGTTCGCCCCAGCCGGCGGGGATCGAATAGCCTACCGTATCCGGCACGTTCAGCGTTTTGGCGCCTGCCTTGATGACTTCATCGAACACCCGCACCAGAAAATCCATCTCGGAGCGCACCGCATCTTCGGCGGAAAATTCCACATCGTCGGTATATTCGAGCGCCCATTTCACCGCTTGAACCGCGCGCTCGACCACCTGATCCTCATTCATGCGCAACTTGTGCTGCATATGGATGGAACTTGTGGCAATGAACGTATGGATACGGCCCGATTTTGCGGGTTGGATCGCCTCCCCGGCACGGCGCACATCGTTCTCGCTGGCACGCGCCAGCGAACATACGGTGGATTCACGAACCGTTTCGGCGACCGCTTTCACCGCTTCAAAGTCGCCCACACTGGCTGCGGCAAAGCCCGCTTCGATCACATCCACACCCAGTTTTTCCAGCTGACGTGCGATGCGCAGCTTCTTTTCGCGGGTCATCGCAGCGCCCGGACTTTGCTCGCCATCGCGCAACGTGGTATCGAATATGATTAGTTTATCGGTCATGAAAAACTCCTGAAAAATAGATTAACCGGCGCAACTGCTGGCACGCATGGATTGAAGCACAGGGGTTTGACGTAAAAAACTGCCGGAAACATGTGTAACGGCTTACGCAACAGGCTTTCGGCGCAGCCGCAAAAACCACAGCACATAGCCTGACAGGGCATAGCACATGAACAAACCGAACAAAACGCCGGGTGGGTAACTGGAAATCAGCAGAAAAAACATGGCGGCGAGAAAGATCACCAGAAAAGGGACGCTCTTGCGCATATTGATGGTTTTGAAGCTGTAGAAAGGCAAATTGCTGACCATGCTCAGTCCGGCGAACACGGTGAGGGTCGCCGCATACCAGCGCATCGCTTCGCCGCTGTTGCCGTAATCGAGCATCACCCAGACAAAACCTGCCACCAGCGCTGCGGCCGCCGGGCTGGGAAGGCCCTGAAAATAATTTTTGTCGACCACGTCGATGTTGGTATTAAAACGTGCCAGGCGCAATGCCGTGGCGACACAATAAATGAAGGCGGCAAACCACCCCCATTTGCCCATACCTTTCAATGCCCACTCGTACACAATCAACGAAGGTGCGACGCCGAACGAAACCATGTCGGACAAACTGTCGTATTCCGCACCGAACTCGCTCTGCGTATGCGTCATGCGAGCCACTCTGCCATCCAGACCATCGAGCACCATGGCAATAAAGATCGCCACCGCCGCCTGTTCGAAATTTTCATTCATCGCCTGCACGATGGCATAAAAACCCGCGAACAATGCGCCCGTGGTAAACAGGTTGGGCAACAGATAAATTCCGCGGCGGCGCAGATTCATCGGCTTGCGTGTATTGAATTCATCCATGTCGCCAGCTTAACCGTTTTGCGCCAGGACTGCCAGTATCGTTGTAGTGGCGGACACCTTGTCGCCGATGCTCACCTTGACGCTTGCATCCAGCGGCAGGTAAACATCCACGCGCGAACCAAAACGTATGAAGCCATAGCGCTGCCCGCGCGTCAACGTATCGCCTGCCTTGACATAACACAGGATGCGGCGGGCGATCAGGCCTGCGACCTGCACAAAGGTCACGGTCTGTTTATCGATGGTTGTCAGCACGATGGCGTTGCGCTCATTATCCGTCGATGCCTTATCCAGATCCGCATTGACAAACTTTCCGGGAAAATACTGAATTTTCTCGATCTTGCCGTCCACCGGACTGCGGTTGGAATGCACGTTGAAGACGTTCATGAACACGCTGATCAGAATCGCTTCACGCTGTCCGTAAGGGTCTTGCGTGCGCTCGACCTTGATGACGCGTCCGTCTGCCGGAGACAGTACCGCGCCCGCA
>JAJXTL010000198.1 GCA_021783855.1 Pseudomonadota bacterium | reverse complement strand
GAAAAATTTGAACGACGAAAATGTCCGTTTGCAGGAAGACCTGAACTTTTTTCAGAATCTGACGGCCGAAAATGGCAAGGAAGGCGAGTTGGCGATTCATCGTTTGAGTCTGGAGCGCGACAAGATCCCCGGCGAATACCGCGTGCGCATGCTGCTGGTGCAGAGTGGTCAGCGAGCCCGTGAATTCACAGGCGGCTACCAGCTTGTGTTGACTGAAATGCAAAATGGACGGAAAACGACCCGGCTATTTCCCTCCGACTTGTCAGGGCATGACCAGTTTGGGATAAATTTCAAGTATTATCAGCGTCTGGAACAGAATATCAAGTTGTCTCCGGATGTACAATTGCAAAGTATTCAGGTGCGAGTGTTCGAACATGGGGTAAGTGAGCCCAGGGTGCGGCAGAGCGTTAATCTTTCGTAAGGGGAGCAGTTTGTTCAATAAGAAACACAGCAAACCACAGAACCGGATTGATACGCTGATAGGGGCGGAAGCGGTCATCGACGGCAATGTGAGTTTCAGCGGCGGAATGCGTATTGATGGTCGGGTCAATGGCAACGTCATCGCAATAGAGGGCAAGCCGAGTACCCTGGTGTTGAGCGAGCAAGGCAGTATCAAGGGTGAAATATCCGTCACGCATCTGGTCGTCAATGGAGAGATTTGCGGTGCAGTTTCGGCGAGTGAATATCTTGAACTTCATGCCAAGGCCAGGGTCACAGGCGACGTGCACTACAAAATTCTGGAAATACAGGTGGGCGCAATTCTTGAAGGGCGTCTGATTAACATTACTACTGCTGACCAGGATAAAGTGGTAACGCTTAAAACGAGTAACGCTTAATTATTAAGGAAAAATCATGAATGCAATGACTGAAGTGGCTGTAGCTGCATCACAAGACCTGCTGGTGTTTACCGACAACGCGGCTTTCAAGGTGAAGCAATTGATCGAAGAAGAAGGCAATGCCGAGCTGAAACTGCGCGTATTTGTCAGCGGCGGAGGATGTTCCGGCTTCCAGTACGGTTTCACCTTCGACGAAGTGACCAACGAAGATGACACGGTGCTGGACAAGAATGGCGTGCAACTGCTGATCGATCCCATGAGCTACCAGTATCTGGCAGGCGCGGAAATCGATTATCAGGAAGGTCTGGAAGGTTCGCAGTTCGTTATCAAGAATCCGAACGCAACCACGACCTGCGGTTGCGGTTCGTCGTTCTCGGTTTAGTCTCTCCGGCAAAAGCAAGCGGTCGGGTAAGCGTATCCGCTTGCGGGGGCAATACTGTTTGAATCAGAGCGGCAGAGGAGGCGAGTTATTTCGCCCGGCACGCCTGCTGCCGCATTTTTTTCAGTAATCGTTTTCTAAGTCACCCTCGTGCCATGCGGCACGTTATAATCGCCAATTATCTTATTTGCGGGTGCAATCGCCACCATGTCACTTGCCAAGACCTACACCCTTGCTGATGTAACTCGCTGGTACAGCATGAATGAGTTGCACAAGGCCAAGGCGTATCTCAATTCAATCACTCAATTGTCCGTACAGCCGAACAAAATTACGGCGCAGGTCAGAGGTTCGGCGAAACTGCCCTATACGGTGGAAATTCTCTTCGAAGATGATATGGCGAGCAAGCCGGGCATGAGGCCGATGTGCAGTTGTCCGGTAGGCTACAAGTGTAAACACACGGCGGCCGTGTTGTTGTCTGCTTTGTCCTTGCCGCGCACACCGGTAGTGAACCCGGCCTTGCTGGAGTGGGTGGAGGCGTTTCGCAAGGCCCAGGCCGTGCCTGCAAAAAGGAAAGCCAAGCCATCGGTGCGAGCGGAGCGTTTGTGCTACGTGCTGATGAAGTCCTTCAATTCCAGCGGCTATTTTGTCGGCACCTATAAGGCGCGCATGACGCCTGAAGGGCATCTTTCAGGCGCGATGGAAGAGTGGAACAATGTGGAACGCGCGCTGATCAAGCCGCCCTTGTTCGTCACCGATGAAGATTTGCCGATTTTGCGTCTGTTGTGGAAACAGCGCGAAAAATACGACGGCAACATCGTCATGGGGCGTCAGGGCAACGAAATTTTGACCGGTTTGCTTGCGAGCGGGCGCTTCTATTGTATGGAAAGAGTCTCAGGCAATCGTTATGTGTTGTCAGCCCCGATCAAGCTCAAGCAGGGTGAGGTGCGCGAGGCGCGTCTTGACTGGGGGGCGGATGAGGCAGGGCACATGGTGCCACGTATTATTCGCAGCGGTGCGGCGGTGGTGGTATTGCCGCTGCCTGACGCGACCTGGTATCTGGATGCTAAAGCGGGTGAAATAGGCTTGCTGAAATTGACGCAGACGCCGGCGCAAATCGCGCAGTTGCTGAGTATGCCGCCGCTGCGCGAAATCGACGTGCCGGTGGTCTCCGAGGTGTTGCGCGAAATGGTACCCGACCTGCCGACTCCCAGCACTGCTCGCCTGCGCACGCTGGAAGCACCGCTAAAACCACTGCTGTTGCTGGAAACCTCGGTGCCCGCGTATATGGGGCGTTTCCGCGGTTATGGTTTCGGCACACAGGTGCGGGACTGGGCCTATGTGCGCTTTGGTTATGGTGATGCGGTCATGCCGCCCGATCATCCGGGCGAATTCGTCACGCTGCAGAGCGGAGAAACCGTGCGCGTGACGCGCGATCTGAAGCTGGAGCAGCGTTTTCTCAAGTCGTTGGCGGGCTTCGGTCTGGAAGAAATGCCGCGTTTCGGCCTGTCCGGTGTGACGCTGGACCAGCCCGTGTACGTGCTGGAAAACGAGAAATCGTGGTCCGATTTCATGCAGCAGATCGTGCCGCGGATGAAAGCGGCAGGTTGGGAAGTGATCATCCCGCAGGGCTTCCGCCATCACGTGCTGGAAGTCGAAGCCTGGGTCGGCGAATTCGACGAGCAGGAGGATGGCTGGTTCAGCCTGAACATGGGCATCGTGGTCAACGGGCAGCGCCTGCCGCTGGCGCCCATGCTGCACGAACTATTCAAGACCGATCCGCGCTGGCTGGATGCGATACTGCTGGACCGGATGAAGGATAACGAAGCCATCGAATTGCAACTGCCCGAAGGCGGCACAGTGCGGGTTCCTGCCGAGCGCGTCAAGCCGCTGGCGCGCACCCTGATCGAGTTGTTCGACGGACGTGCCGGCAGCGAGGAAATCCGCCTGTCGCGTTATGACGTGGCGCGTATCGATGCGCTGGCTGGAATGGAGCGCTGGCAGTTCAAGGGCGTGGATGCGGTGGCGAGTCTGGCCGACAAACTCAAGAACACCTCAGGGATACAGGCCGTCGAGGCGCCGGAGGGATTCGCGCTGCAACTGCGCCATTATCAACTGGAAGGGCTGGCCTGGCTGCAATTTCTGCGCGAGCAGGGACTGGCCGGTATTTTGGCGGATGACATGGGGCTGGGAAAAACCGCGCAGACGCTGGCGCATCTGCTGCTGGAGAAACAATCGGGACGCATGGATCGACCCTCGCTGGTGGTTTTGCCGACTTCCCTGATTTTCAACTGGAAACGCGAGGCCGAACGGTTTGCACCCGAACTCAAACTATTGTCCTTGCACGGCAAGGAGCGCGCAGACCATTTTCCGCTGATCGCCAGTCACGACGTGATCCTCACCACTTATCCGCTGTTGTGGCGCGATGAAGAAGCATTGCTGGAACACAATTATCATCTACTGATTCTGGATGAGGCGCAAACGGTGAAGAACGTCTCCAGTCAGGCAGCCCAGGTGGTGCGCCGTCTGAATGCGCGGCACCGTCTGTGTCTGACCGGCACGCCGCTGGAAAACCATCTGGGCGAGTTGTGGGCGCAGTTCGATTTTCTGCTGCCGGGTTTGCTGGGCGATGCCAAATCATTCACCAAAACCTGGCGCACGCCGATCGAGAAACACGGCAACCGGCAGCGCCGCGACCTGCTGGCACAACGCGTGCGACCTTTCATCATGCGCCGCAGAAAAGAAGATGTGGCCACCGAACTGCCGCCCAAGACGATGATCGTGCGCACGGTCGAACTGGAAGGGGCGCAACGCGATCTGTACGAGACGGTGCGCATCGCGATGGATCAGCGGGTGCGCGAGGAAATCGCCGAGAAAGGTTTTGCACGCAGTCACATCATCATCCTCGATGCACTGCTCAAATTGCGGCAGGTGTGCTGCGATCCGCGCCTGTTGAAGCTCTCCAGCGCCAAAAAAGTCAAGGAACGCGCCAAGCTCGATCTGCTGATGGAAATGCTGCCGGAACTGGTCGGTGAAGACCGCCGCATCCTGGTGTTTTCGCAATTTACTTCGATGCTGGAACTGATCGAGGAAGAGCTGGCAAAAGAAAATCTCACTTACGTGAAACTCACCGGCGACACGCAAAACCGCGAAGAAGTGGTGCGCCGCTTCCAGGACGGTGAGGTGCCGATTTTTCTGATCAGCCTGAAAGCGGGCGGTGTGGGGCTGAACCTGACCACCGCGGACACGGTAATCCATTACGATCCCTGGTGGAACCCGGCCGTGGAGAATCAGGCCACCGATCGCGCGCACCGGTTGGGCCAAACCAAAAATGTGTTCGTCTACAAGCTGGTGGTGGCGGGCAGTATCGAAGAGAAAATCCTGGCATTGCAGGAGAAGAAAGCCGAGCTGGCTGCCGGTATCCTGTCCGAGGATAGCGCGGGGCTCACCAAGTTCGGCGAAGCCGACATCGCGGCCCTGCTGGCACCGCTGCCGAAGGACGAGAGTGAGTAGGCTTTAAACCAAAAGCAAGTGGCGAGTGGCAAGTGGCAAGACCTGACCCTTGTGGCCGAACGTTAAGTTGAGGGGCTGACGCGGGCTGCTTCGCGGCAGTCCCGCTCGAACGTTAGGTTGAACGAAGCCGCTATCGCGGAGAAGCGCACCTTGGCGGCCTGATTAAATAACATAATTCATCCTCACCCCGAAAGGGACTTTATGTACTTTACCATGAGGATG
>JAJXTL010000197.1 GCA_021783855.1 Pseudomonadota bacterium | reverse complement strand
TGAAGCGCATTACCTGAAGCTGGATTGTTCCAAGGCGAAAGCGCGGCTGGCCTGGCATCCGAGATGGGATTTGGAAGAGGCTCTGATGGCGATCGTCGCATGGCAACGTGCATATCGCGATGGGAAAGACATGCATGAACTGACGCTGGAACAGATCGGCGCATATAACAATAATATTCAAAAGCGCTAAGCGGGAGCATTGAAGTGGATAAGGCAGAAATCAAACGGCAGATATTGAATCTGGTTGAACAATACAGCGCGTTGCAATATGCAGATAAGCCATTTCAGGCGGGTACCAGTGTGGTTCCACCCTCCGGCAAAGTGCTGGGTGCGGCCGAACTGAAGAATATGGTCGAAGCATCCCTGGACGGATGGCTTACTGCCGGGCGTTTCAATGAAGCGTTCGAGAAGCGTTTCGCCGAATATGTCGGTGTGCCTTATGCGTTGACGACGACTTCCGGTTCGTCTGCCAACTTGCTGGCCTTCACCGCACTGACCTCGCACAAGCTGGGAGATCGCGCTTTAAAACCGGGTGATGAAATCATCACCGTCGCGGCTGGCTTCCCTACCACCGTGAACCCGATGCTGCAAAACGGCATGGTGCCGGTGTTCGTGGATGTGGACATCCCCACCTACAACATAGACCCTGACAAGATCGAAGCCGCAATAAGCACAAAGACAAAAGCCATCATGGTGGCGCATACACTGGGCAACCCGTTCGATCTGGGCGCGGTCATGGCAATAGCCAACAAACATAACCTCTGGGTCATCGAAGACTGCTGCGATGCGCTCGGTTCTCGCTACAAAGGCCGGCATGTTGGCACATTCGGCCACATCGCCACCTGCAGCTTTTACCCAGCGCACCACATCACGATGGGCGAGGGCGGCATGGTATTTACCAAAGACCGTGACCTGCGCACCATCATCGAGTCTTTCCGCGACTGGGGCCGTGATTGTTATTGCGCACCGGGATGCGACAACACCTGCGGCAAGCGTTTCGGCTGGAAGCTGGGAGCGTTGCCAGAGGGTTACGATCACAAGTACACCTATTCGCATCTGGGCTACAACCTCAAGATAACTGACATGCAGGCTGCCTGCGCGTTGGCGCAGATGGATGGGCTGCCGGAATTCGTCGAGGCACGCAAACGCAATTTCGCTTACCTCAAAGTTCGTTTGAAATCCTGCGAAGAGTTCCTGATCTTGCCGGAAGCGACCACAGGCAGCGCACCTTCCTGGTTCGGATTTCCGATCACGTTGCGCGAAGCGGCAGGCATCAATCGCGTCGAACTACTGAAATATCTTGACCAATACAAGATCGGCACACGCCTGCTGTTTGCGGGCAACCTCACGCGTCAACCGTATTTCGAAGGCCGTACTTATCGCATCAGCGGCGAACTTATCAATACCGACAAGATCATGAATGACACACTGTGGATCGGCGTATATCCGGGCCTTACCGAAGAAATGCTGAGTTTTGTGGTTGAGAAGATCGAAACATTCTTCGGCGTGAATTTCTAATCCAATGCGATTATATAGGATCACACGTTGAAAGCTTCTGACGCACTCGCTAAATTCCTGATCGCACACAGGGTTCAAACCTGTTTTGAACTCGTGGGCGGAATGATTACCCACCTGCTCGACAGCTTTGCCGAATCGGGGCAATTCAACATTGTCTCGATGCATCATGAACAATCGGCTGCCTTTGCAGCCGAGGGGGTGGCACGGCAGACCAAGGGAAAGACGGTTGCGGTGGCCATGGGCACCAGCGGCCCGGGCGCCACCAATTTGATCACTGGTATTGGCAGTTGCTGGTTCGACTCCGTGCCCTGTTTGTTCATCACGGGGCAGGTCAACACGCGTGAACTCAAGGGAGATCGGGCCATCCGGCAGCAAGGTTTCCAGGAACTGGATATCGTCAAGGTTGTGCGTTCGTTGACCAAATATACGGCGAGGATAGATAAATCCGAAGATCTGCTGCCTGAATTGCATAAGGCGCTGTCGGTGGCGTTAAGCGGACGCCAGGGCCCGGTGTTGCTGGATATCCCCAACGATGTGCAGCGATCCGACATCCCGGATGAGTTGGTTGAAAAATGGCTGAACATCCCTCTGGAAATACATAGTGGGCCTGAAGTCGCACCGGCTGCCCTGAACGATTTGGAAATACTGTGCAAAGTCGCGCAGCGCCCATTGATCTGCATTGGCGGAGGCGCACGCTGGGCAGATTCGATGGACGAGTGGTTGTTGGCGGCGGATGCGCTGGGCATTCCCTATGTGGCGACGCTCATGGGACATGAACGGGTGGTCGCCCGTAACAATTATTTCAACATGATCGGCAGTTATGGCAACCGCGAGGCCAACTGGGCGGTTCAGAACTGTGATCTGTTGATCGTGGTAGGTGCGCGGCTCGATGTCCGGCAGACGGGAGCGGATATAGAGGACTTTGCGCGTAAAGCACGAGTTGTTCAGATAGACATTGATTCCGCTCAGCTGAACAATCGAGTGCAGGCTGATTTGAATATCTGTGCCACGGCAGAAAGTTTCTTCAAGGCATTCTCCCCGCGGGCGGAAGCGTTCCCTGCTGTGGATAAAAATTGGGTCCCAGAGCTTATAAAACTTCGGGATCGGTCACAATCCGACGAATATGCGGACTGGGAGATCAGTCCCAGCGAGCTGTTCAGGAAACTCAACCATATCCTGGCAAAGCAACCCGTCGATTACGTTTGCGATGTCGGTAATCACCAAATGTGGGCAGCACAAAACCTGCGCCTGTCACCCAGACAGGCCGTTCACTACAGCGGCGGCATGGGGGCGATGGGCTTTGCTTTGCCCACGGCATTAGGAGTGGCTCTTCAGTCGCGGAACAAGGTTGTTGTGATCACCGGGGACGGAAGCCTGCAGATCAATATTCAGGAACTGGACACGCTGAATCGATTGGGCTTGGATCTGACCATCATCGTGATGAACAACTCGGTGTTGGGCATGGTCAAGAATTTCCAGGACATGTATTTCGACGGGCGGGATCAATCGACCAAGAAAGGCTATAGCAGCCCATCCTTCAAGGATATCGCGGTGGCCTATGGGATTGAAGCGCACCGGGTTACCAATGCGGCAGATATGAATAAGGTCTTGCCGTTGATTGCCGATCAGAAGGGCCCCATGTTGATTGAGGTCGTCATGGATGGTGCGACTGAATGCCGTCCGCGCCTGGCGTTTGGATCGAAGCTGGATGAACAGTTTCCCAAAATGAACGGCTAATAAGTGATGCAGCCTTTTAACTTTAACTCGTTTCCTGACACAAAGGCGTATTGTCGCAAGCTGATTCAGCAGGGTGTGCGGGTTAAATTTAAAACCAGCTTTCAGAAGGAAGTAATTGCCTCACCGCTTGCTAATTTTCAGAATGGCATAATCGGTGTGACTGATAACGTTTTTTTTGGATGGCATGTTATGAGCGATCTAATCAATGTTTCCGGTTACGTTCCATTTCTGACTGAACTTAAAACGCGCATACATACTGCACAATATGTCGCTTTGCGCGCGGTTAACAAAGAACTTATAGCACTTTATTGGGATATTGGCAGGCTGATCGGGGAACGCCATGAAAATGAGGGGTGGGGTAAAGCGGTAGTCGAGCGGCTGTCGGTGGATTTACGTGCTGAATTTGGAGAGAGAAGTGGATTTTACGGACGGAATCTTTGGTACATGCGGATGTTTTACCGTGAATATAAGGAGCAGCCAATTCTGCAGCCATTGGCTGCAGAAATAGCTTGGACCAAAAACATCCTGATCCTCGAACGCTGCCAAAACCCACTACAGCGCGAGTTCTACCTGCGAGCAGCTGCTCGTTTTGGCTGGACTCGTCGCGTTTTAGAGCATCAGATTGATAATCAAACCTACGAAAAATACCTGCTTAATCAGACCAGTTTTGACGCTGCACTGCCGCAAGCCGTGGCTGCTCAAGCCAAACTGGCCGTGCAGGATCATTACACCTTTGATTTTCTTGAGCTGTCTGATGCACACGAGGAGCGAGAGCTGGAAGCTGCGCTGATTGCAAATGTGCAAAAATTCATTACCGAGATGCGCCCGCACTTTACGTTTGTAGGGAGTCAATACCGGCTGACAGTCAAGGATAACGATTATTATATCGATTTACTGCTATATCATCGTGCGTTAAAAAGTCTGATTGCTGTTGAGCTTAAAATAGGGGAGTTCAAGCCAGAGCATAAAGGCAAGATGGAATTTTATCTCGTGGCACTCAATGAACAAGTCAAGTTACCAGATGAAAACGATGCCATTGGCATTATCATTTGCAAAAGCAAGAAAAAAACGGTGGTTGAATATGCGCTGAAAAATGCAACTCAGCCTATCGGCATTGCTACTTACAGTTTGACATCGCATTTGCCTTTGGCGTACCAGCACTTGCTTCCGAGTGAAGAAGAAATTCGGGATCGTTTGCAAGGATGGGAAGAAGAATG
Source organism: Pseudomonadota bacterium (assembly GCA_021783855.1). Next base: position 494 of record JAJXTL010000197.1, on the reverse strand, counting down.
AGAATAGCGATACTCGGTGCAACCAGCCAGATAGCCCGTGATTTGATCGTCTCGTTTTCTGGCGATGCCGACACGCGTCTGCACCTGTTTGCGCGCCGACCGGGTGAGGTGACGAAATGGCTGACGTCCGCAGGGCTGACAGAACGCTATCCGGTAGATGAATTTGGTGAGTTTGGGAAACAGGAATTCGATGCGGTCATCAACTTCGTCGGCGTTGGCAATCCGGCGCAGGCGGTGGCAATGGGCAATTCGATCTTTGAAGTTACGCTGCGTTTTGATGAAATGGTGCTGCATTACCTCAAGACGCGCCCGGCATGCCGCTACCTGTTTTTGAGCAGCGGTGCGGCATACGGATCGAGCTTCAACGAGCCGGCCACACAGGATACGCCTGCCGCTGTGGCAATCAACAATCTGGTGCCGCATGAATGGTATGGCGTGGCAAAGCTGCATGCAGAATGCCGTCATCGTGCGCATCCAGATCTGTCAATCATCGA
>JAJXTL010000196.1 GCA_021783855.1 Pseudomonadota bacterium | reverse complement strand
CAAAAACCTCTATACCGAAGCCTGGCACGCCGGACTGAAGGGGCTGGCGACTTACCGGCCGAACAGTGTGCTGGGTTCTGTGTTGTCCGTCACCCCTGAACCCAAAAAAGACGAGCAGCCGCAGGATTTCGTGTTCGATCAGGACAGGCGCATCGTGCTGGAAGCCACGCCTAAACCTGCACTCGCCTCGCTGCGCTGGCCGGGCCGCCCCGCGCTGCCTGCAGGCAGCGAAGGCTGGGTGTCGCAGGTGATCAAGCACCCTTTAGGCAGTTTCGTGGCATTTGTCTCACACACCTCCAACGACGGCTGCAACCATCCTTTCGAGGTATGGGTGAACGGTTCCGAGCAACCACGGGGACTGGGCGCACTGGCAAAATCGCTGTCGATGGATATGCGCACCCTAGATCCGGTATGGATACGCATGAAGCTGGAAATGCTGATGAAAACGGCAGGCGACGACACCTTCGAGATACCGATGCCACCCGATGGCGAAATTCGCCGCATGCCAAGCCTGGTGGCCGCGTTCGCCCACTTGCTCAAATATCGTATCGAAGCGCTGGGCGCGCTGGAAGTTTGCGACAGCATAACCACACCGATGATGGATGCTCTGTTTGCCAAAAAAGAACCCAAGACCGGCACCGACGGCACCATGAGCTGGACGGTGGATATCGCTAATGCCGGCAGCGGCGACGACTTCGTGCTGGGGCTGAAAGAACTGGTACTGCCGGACGGACAGCGCCGCCCCTACTCGATGTGGCTATCCGGCGTGTATCCGCGCGCACTCGACGGTCTGTGCAAGGTGTTGAGTCTGGACATGCGGGTCATCGATCCTGCCTGGATAGGCATGAAGTTGCGCAAACTGCTCAATTTCGGCGAGCCGCTGGGCGATTTCATGGCGCGCGTACCGGGAGGCGCCAAGATGGAGAGCTATCCCTCCACCGTGTCATACGTTGCCAAACTGATCATCCACCGCTACGCCATGCTGGGCGTACTGGACGAGCACGGCTATCCGGTGCAGCAGATGGGCGTGCTGGAAATTCCCGAGGGGCAGATCAAGCCTACCTTCATCAAGCCACTGAGCGGCAAGAAGTGCCGTGAGTGCGGCAACGCCACTCTGATTAAAAAAGATGGCTGCGAGTTCTGCACCAGTTGCGGCGCGATCGGCGCGTGCGGGTAATTGACGGCTAACGATGACTGCAATGCTTTTGTGGGTTGCACCCTAAGTTGCTAGCACGCACATCATAAGTTGCTGGCAATTTACATATGAATTTTGGATGGGAAAGAAAGCGGCAATCTCACAAACAAATCAAAGGCGGCAACTTAACTAAAGCGGATCTTGGTACGCCGAAGAACTGATCGATCACATCAAGACATATGGAGGCGTCAATCCCTATGCATAAGACGCCGAACCCATCATCCCACCGGACGCTGCGCACTACAACTGCTCGGTTTAACGCACCATGACTTTCAGGCCTTCCGCCAGCGCGTCGAACACCACCCGGATACGGGCGCTCTGGCGCAATTCACGATGCGCGGTCAGCCACACCGGCATGGACGGCACCATGCCATCCGGCATCACGGATACCATCTGCGGCCATTTTTCCGCCACACAGGCGGGCGCAAAGGCGATGCCCATTCCTGCCAGCGCCATCTGCCAGCACACCACCTGATTGTCTGAACGAAAAACGAAAGATTCACGCTCAACTGCAAAACCCGCCTTCGCAAAACCGCGCAGCAAAATGTCGGATTTGTCGTGACCGATCCAATCATATTCAGCCATCCGGGTCATATCGACACTGCCGCCGGCACGCGCCAGATAACCGGCATGAGCATAGCCGCCCATTACGGCATTCCCCAGACAGCGCGCCACCAGACTGTCCTGTGCGGGCCTGACATGACGGATCGCGATATCCGCCTGCCGCTCCAGCAAGTTTTCGATACGGTTTGAAGCGAGCAGCTCGATCTGAATTTCCGGATGCGAGTGTCGCATTTTTGCAACAATCTCGGGCAACACATAGGCCGAGCTCATTTCGCTTGCGGTCAGCCTGACCGAGCCGGCCAGCCGCTGCGTCTGACCCAGTGCTGCCAGCGACACGGAGAGGGATGCCTCCTGCATCTGACGTGCGGGCACCAGCAGCGCTTCGCCCGCTGCGGTCAGCCGCAAGCCGCGCGCAACCCGCTCAAACAGCGCAACCCCCATGGATGCTTCCAGCGCTGCGATCTGCCGACTCAGGGTCGGCTGACTGGCTGCAAGCTGCCTCGCGCCGCCTGTGAGCGACCCGGCATCTACCACCGCCACAAAAGCGCGCAATGCATTCCAGTCCGGCTTTACAACACCCTTGCCCTCCAAGCTATTCATATATAGATACCTTGCATTCAGATATGCGGATTGTGCCATGCATGACTGAGATGGAAAATAGCGCAGTCCACTTTCAACAGGTAATGTTCCGTGATATTTGAAAAACCGATTGCGCTGTTAAAACTCGAAGGATTGGCCGTGCTGATCCTGTCTCTAGTCATTTATCGGCAGCTCGCATTGCCCTGGCCGCTGTTCTGGTGGACAGTGCTGCTGCCCGATCTGGCCTTAGTCGCCTACTTTATAAACCCGAGAATCGGCGCGATTGCCTACAACCTCACGCACGCGAAACTGCTGCCCGGCCTGCTGGCTGTCGTTGCCATCACTGAGCACAGTCCGATGCTGCTGGCCCTGGCGCTGATCTGGTTCGCACATATCAGTATCGACCGGCTGCTGGGCTACGGGCTGAAATACCCGGCAAGTTTCAAAACCACCCATCTTGGCATTATCGGCAAACAGCCAACGCAAAACACAACAGACAAGGAAAAACCATGAAGACGATTTTTATACTGGGCGGGACAGGTTTTATCGGACAGGAACTGGTTAGTGCAGCCGTCAGACAGGGCTGGCAAGTCAAGGCGCTGGCGCGTTCTGTGCAGAGTGCGGATCAATTGCGACTGCTGAGTGCGGTGCCCGTCATGGGAGACGCGCTTGACGCAACCACGTGGGCGCACGAAACCCAGGGCGCCGACATACTCATAGACCTCGTGCAAGCCGCGCTGCCGGAACGCCTGGGTTCGCGCGAAATGCGCAATATGGTGGAATTGCGGCTACGCAGCACCCGTTCCGTGCTGGACGCACTTCAAAATATTCCGGAAACAAACAGGCCTCTGTTGTTCTCAGTCAGCGGCACCGACGATTTATTGCCGGATGGAGCACGACGCATTGACGCCGCTTCTCCTCTGCGAAAAAAAGCGTATGGATTCGGTCAGATAGGGATTCCTGTGCGCAAACTCATCGAAAACTCAAACATCGAAACCGTCTATATCCATCTGGCTCATGTATACGGGCCCGGTAAATTTTTCAGAAAAGCGGTTCCGGCGATTGCTCGTGGTAAATTTCCGGTGATCGGGCGGGGCGACAACCATTTTCCACTGGTTCATGTGGATGATGCGGCGCGCGCCCTGCTTCATCTGGCAGGGCTGCCACGTCAGAAAATCGCAGGCAAACAGTTTACCGTCGCAGACCAGATGCCCGTCACGCTCGGCAGCTTTGTGGATATCATCGCCAGGGCAGTAGATGCGGCCCGTCCACGGCACATTCCGCGCTGGCTGGCCGCTATCGCAGTGGGGAAAGCCATGGCAAGCGAGATGGCAGCTGACGTGATCGCCGACCCCCAAGTGCTTTTAAACAGCGGGTTCCAGTTTATTTATCCATCGATACATGACGGTCTTCCGCCTACACTGAGCGCCCTTGGCGCAAGGATGAATGACCATGTTTGATGCCCTTACCGTATTCAGCAATGCTCTATATCGTCACACCTCATGGCGCAATATCATCTCACTGTTGCTGTTGTTTGCCGGGTATTTCTGGGTCTTCAATTTTTCTACGCTGCCCTTCTCCAATCCTGCACTCATATCGGCAGGCTGCGGCGAGGGCATGCTCGACGCCAGGTTTTACTACACTGCAAGTGAGGCGCATCAGGCGCTGAACTGCTACGGGCCGACTGGAAGAGCTATATACCGGCATTTTCTGATGGCGGACATGACTTTCGTGTTTATCTACGGCGCGGGCTTCGCGCTGCTGTTAAGCCGATTGCTGGGTTCGCTGACCAACAGTCGCTGGCGCCTGCTGAGTCTGCTGCCTGTTGGCATCGCGCTGGCCGATGCCACCGAAAATCTGCTGATTTTCCGCCTGCTTGCGGTTTACCCGGATTTCCCGGCACTGCTAGGTCAGATAGCGGGCTACGCAACGCTGATCAAGAGCATCTTGAGCGCAGTGGCAGTAATTGTGCTGTTGACATGTCTGGTTACGCTTCAGAGGCAGCGCATCCGCCGACGCCACTGAACTCAGCGTCGTTGCGCAGCAATAAAAAACCCGGCGGTGCCGGGCGTTTTTCCAACTCAGAACTCAGAATCCGGTTAAGGAGCCTGAATGTTGGAAGCTTGCTTGCCTTTTGGGCCTTGAACAACTTCAAAGGTGACCTTCTGGCCTTCTTTGAGAGACTTGAAACCGCTCATATTGATCGCGGAGAAGTGAGCAAACAGATCTTCGCTGCCATCATCAGGAGTGATGAAACCAAAGCCTTTTGCATCGTTAAACCATTTAACTGTACCAGTTGCCATGTGATAACTTCCTTACAATAATAAAACGGGGCCCCCCGCAAAACTGTTTGAATCCAAGACCGCACACGGCAAAACCAGTACTGCAGATACTTTGAGTCAAACACCAGTGGGTATTTAACCCTTGTTCGACCATATTTGTCAAACAGTTAATTTCAATATGCAGAATAGACTTGAAAAAGTATCGCTAATCATTAAGCTTACTACCTATACTAATGTCAAAATACAAACTATAAATGCCCAGCAAACACGACAGCAGTACGGTAATCGCACCCGATCGCGCCAAAACGAAGCCGCCCGGCCTGTACAAGGTGCTTTTATTCAACGACGATTACACCACGATGGAA
>JAJXTL010000195.1 GCA_021783855.1 Pseudomonadota bacterium | reverse complement strand
GCTGCCCGACAAAATATAGTCGCGCTCCACCGCTGCAAAAACCGCTGTCTGTGGCATCGACAGGCATTCGGTCATTCCCCGGTAAACCAGATCAAATAACCGGTCCAGCGAAATCTGATGCGTCTTGCGGATGGTGGCATAGAGCCAATCGGAGAACGCCATAAAATGCGCAAACGGGCGCTCGCCCAGCAACAGCGGTAAGGCCTGCGGGAAGCGGCCGGAGTTAGCGACCAGATCCCAGTAGCGCGCAAAGCGTACCAGGCGCTGCATGGTGGCAAAATCGATGCGATCGGTGGAGAGTATGGTGTAGGGCGCGTACGGGGTGTAGCGCATGTCATACGTTTCGGTATGGCGGATGATGTTGGTGCCGCGCAGGCGCTTGAGTACGCCGACCTGAATTTCCTGCTGGCGGAGAGCAACCAGGCGGTCGAAGCCTTGCGCAAAGCTGTTCATGTCTTCGCCGGGCAGGCCGATGATGAGATCGACGTGAACATGCGCGTGACTTTCCTCGCGCAGCCAGCGCAGGTTTTCTTCTGTTTTCGGTGTGTCCTGCTTGCGCGAGATGAGCGCCTGTATTTTGGGATTGAAAGTCTGGATGCCTACCTCGAATTGCAGCGAACCCTCGGGGAAGCGCGAGATCAGCGCCTTGAGCGGGTCGGGCAGGTGATCCGGGATCACTTCGAAATGCACGAATAACTTGTCGTCCAGGCGTTCCAGAAAGAATTCAAGGATGCGCGCACTGGCCTTGATGTTAAGGTTGAAGGTGCGGTCTACAAACTTGAACTGGCGTGCGCCGCGCGCGTACAGCGTCGCCATCTCGGCCAGGAACAGGTCGAGATCGAAGGCCCAGGCCGTTTTGTCGAGGGAGGAGAGACAGAATTCGCATTTGAACGGGCAGCCGCGCGAGGCTTCGACGTACAGGGTGCGGTTGGCGATATCGTTGTCGTTATACAGCGCATAGGGCAGCTTGATTTCGGCAAGCTGAGGCTGGATGCCCGCGATGATTTTCTGCGCCTGCGGACGTTTTAGCAGCAGCTCGCGGCAGAGTTTTGGAAAGCTGATATCGCCCCAGCCGGTAATCACATAATCCGCCAGCCGCACGATTTCCTGCTGCTCGTATTCGTAGCTCACTTCCGGGCCGCCCAGCACCACGATAATTTCCGGGGCGACGCACTTGAGCAGCGCCACCACCCGGGTCATCTCGACCACATTCCAGATGTAGACGCCGAAGCCGACAATTGCAGGCTTTTCGGCCAGTATCGACTCGATAATTTCTTCCGGCCTGTTCTGCAGGATGAACTCCATGATCCGCGTGTCCTGCTCATGCTCGCCCATATTGGCGGCGAGGTAACGCAAACCAAGCGATGCGTGGTGATAGCGTGCGTTGAGGGTGGCGAGAACGATGGTGGACATGCGCAGAGCAGATGAGCTGAAGGGCCGCGATTCTACGCTACTTTCACGGCAAATTTGCCATGCGAATGAGTGGCTGCTTTGAAGCCACTACGCAGTTTTCACGGTAATCGCATAGTCGCGGCCTGACCACACACCGGTGTCCATGTGCCGGAAGGTGAAATCGATATGCTGCCCGGGAAGCAGCCGATTGGTTTCCAGTTCGGCAACATGAAGCCCGATGCCCGTATCCTGCGTTGCAATATCCCGGATAGCCTGCCATCCATCGATGCCCCAATGGATGACGGAAGGTTCGAGCAGGCTAACGAGCAGGGTTTGTTCTGCATTTATTTCCTGAATCGATGCCTGAGGCAGCCAGATTGCGTGTTGTATTGCGGGGCGCCCGCCCAGGTATCGTTGCCAGGTAGCAGGCGGCCTGTCGCAGGGGTAGCCAAGTTGCCTTGAAATCAACAGTTTGACGTATTCTGCATGTGCCCAGGCCAGGGGCATGGCAGACCAGGTCGGGCGACCGGGATAGAGTCCTTTGGCCGGAATGGCAGTGCTGTCCCACACCTGTTCGGGGATCATGCCCCCCGCGCTGCTCATAGCCGCCATGGCTTCCAGATAGGGAAGAGAATCTTTTCCGGCCGCGAGCTCATAGTGGCCGCGTTCGCCGGTCAGCAGCGGCCATGCCCGGCCGCGTCCTGCGCCGTTAAAAGCGGTTCCGTCATTATGCTCGCCGTAGCCGTCACCTGTATAACGGTGCCATGAAGGTCCGCTCGGTGTATCCACTTTCAGCAAGGCATCGAGTACCCGAATGCTGTCCAGAATCAGCGGATCATCGGCCTTTCGCAGGCCGAAACGTACCAGTTGCAGAAAATCGACGCCCACCTGCTCATCTGCTGTCAGAGAGGGTTCATGGAGCCGATTTTTGATTGCCAGTACATCGAGTCTTGCGCGAGGAAGGGGAGACGGGGCGTTACGGATGTAATAACCGGGTACACCGAATTGACGAGCCAGGTTTGTATCGTAGGCGGCAGTCCAGTCCTCGATATGTGCGTTCCAGTAATCCGCGAGCGCCAGTGCAAACATCCGCCCACCGCTATCCAGCCACGCTGCTCCTTCGACCAGGGCTGCGATGCAGATGGACAAGGTAAACGCATTGATTCCGGAATCTTCTTCCCATCTGTCCTGCTGGCTGATCGGACCGTTGCGTGCAATAAATCCCAGCGATCGTGTAATCATGGCGGATACCTCAATGCCTTGCAGTGCGTCCTGTCCGGCAAGGCGCGTCGCCAGCAGGACCGGGAAAGCGACTTCGTCGAGTTGCACACCCAGCCAGTAGGGTTTGCCGCCCAGCCACTGATTCTGATACCAGTGTCCGTCTGCATGCTGGGTGGCGATGAGATAGCGCAGAATGTCCCGTGCTTCGTCTTCCGCGCCGAGCGCTAGCAACGCGCCCGCACTCTCCACCAGATCGCGCGGCCACACCAGGTGGTAGCCGCCGCGCTCGTCGCTGGTGTTGCCCCAGGGAACGCTGAGGCTGGCAACCATCGCGCCGGGATAGCTTTTGTCCTGATGGGTGCGCAATACCATGGCGGATGTGAAAAACTGCTCGCGCAGCGAGTCGGCAAGTTCAGGCTGGCTGCCCGTTTGCATTTCGCAGCGTTGATGCCATTGAGACCAGTCGGCTATCTGTTTTTTCCAGGGTTCTTCAAAGGGGCGCAACAGGGCTGAAACGGCCAGCGTAGCGGCTGATTCCCGGCTTCCGGCAAAACCCAGGGCAAGCGTTGCCTGACGGGGAAGTTCACCCGTCAGCGCCACGTTGCCGGGGCCGGCGCAGGGGTATCGCCATTGCATGCAGTCGTGCTGGTCAAAGTCCTGCCAGCCATCGCTGACGCCGACATAACCGGCGCTGGTGCGCCCCCAGGCGTCTTGCTGGCTATTATCTACCGCAGCCAGTGCCAGTCCAAACGGTCCTTGTTCTGCCCAAAGCATTTGGCGACCGCGATAGTCGCCCACGCAGGCCAGGTTGTCGTGGCCAGTGCCACCCAGATGAGGGGCGAGCAAGGCATAGGGACGCAGGCCGGCATCGCCCTTCAGGAGTACGTCTATCAGCAGCACATCGCGATGAGCGTCCGGCGTAATGCGCAGCCTGAGTTCAAAGCGCTCATGCTGGTGCAATATTTCGATTGCAGGAACGCCCTGAGCCGCCCAGACCAGTTTATGGTTGTCCATGCGCTTTACTTCTACCCAGAACCCCTGATCGTCTGCAACGATGAAGCCCAGATCGCGTATCTGCGGAATGTCGATGCGAGGGAAGAATACTTCATTGACGATGCCGCCGCCGATGGTGAACCACACTCGGGAAGAGCCGAGGGAGCAGCCTGCTATTTCCTTGGCGCTGCTGCACCAGGTGGGGGAAATGCCGGGACTGCCGGGCGCGTTGTTATTTTGATCCGATTCAGCATTCATTGATTTCCCGTGATGCTTAAAAGTTAAGGTAACTGATTTATTCTCCTTTGTCATTCCGAACCCGTCGACTTCGCTCAGCGCAGGCTCCTTAGGGATCTTTATAAATCAAGTAGTTAGATTTCTCGCTTTGCTCGAAATGACACTAAATCAGTGTTTGCTTAATACATGCTTACGATTTGGCAAGGGTGGGCGTCAGCCAGCTGTTGCCGTCGCGCGCCACCAGCAGATCGGCGGATTCAGGCCCCCATGATCCGGCCACATAATTGGGGAAGTCCGCCGCCGGATTCGCCGCCCATGCATCGAGAACCGGCATCACCAGTCGCCAGGCGGCTTCCACCTGATCGGTGCGCATGAAAAAAGTAGCGTCCCCCGCCATGACATCCCATAACAGGGTTTCATAAGCTGCCGGTATGTCGATCTGAAAGGCTTCGTTATAGCTGAAGCGCATGTCGACGGGGCGCAGGCGCAATTGTGAGCCGGGTTCCTTGGCCATGAATTTGAGCACGATGCCCTGCTCGGGGTGCATCTGAATGACGAGCCGCGTCGGTTGCGCATTCAGGCCGGCGGAGGCGGGAAAGGCGCGATGCGGCACATCGCGGAAGCGGATGGAGATTTCAGATACTTTGGCGGTGAGACCCTTGCCGGTGCGCAAATAGAACGGCACATCCTGCCATCGCCAGTTATCGACGTAAAGTTTGAGCGCTGCGTAGGTTTCCGTGTTGGAGCGAGGGTCGACGTTGGGCTCGTTACGGTAAGCCGTTCGTTTTTCACCGCGTATCCATCCTTCCGCATACTGACCGCGGGCAGCAAATTTATCCACTGCATCGGGCGGTATCGGGCGCAGCGCATGCAACACATCGACCTTTTTCCCTCGCACATCGTCGGCGTCGTAGACCACGGGCGGCTCCATGGCAACCAGACAGAGCAATTGCAGCAGGTGATTCTGCACCATGTCGCGCAGTGCGCCGGTTTGTTCGTAGTAGCTGCCGCGCTTTTCGACGCCCAGCGTTTCAGCGACGGTAATCACGACGTGATCCACATAGCGGCGGTTCCATATCGGCTCGAAGATCGGGTTGGCGAAACGCATGGCCAGAATGTTCTGCACGGTTTCCTTGCCGAGAAAATGATCGATGCGAAACAGT
>JAJXTL010000194.1 GCA_021783855.1 Pseudomonadota bacterium | reverse complement strand
AGGCAAGCGCATCTTCCAGTTTGGTTCCGCGTTGGGTGAGTGTCGTATTGATGCCCTCGGCCAATTTCTGTTTGTCGCCAGTACCCGATTTGAAATCGTATATGGAAGACATGCGCTCTTTCATGATGGCCGGTGGGATGAGCGCAAACAACCGGTCAATCCCGATTTCCGGAACATCCGTAAACTCGACATAGACCCCGAAATCCTTCCAGACGGTCAGTTGGGCGGATGCCAATATGATGCGCAGATGGTCAGGTGAAAATCGCGCAAGGCGCGGGTTGGTGGCGTTAACGACACGGATCCTGACTGTGGAACCCGGCTTGATAGGCGCGACGGTCGATTTTTGCCACTCGTTGGAAACGTCTCCCTTGCATCCCAGGAGCAGCAAGACTATTCCCATGCTCAGGTACTTGAATAGCAAGATGCTCCTTTCAGTTATGCAAAAAGTTTGATCCGGTGCTGCACTATCTGATCTCAAGCCGAGGCTGTTGAAACTACAGTTCATCCGACTTTTGTATGGGTTAAGGTCAGGTTAGTCAGTAGTTCAAAAACCAAGGTTTCTCACTGAGTGTTCCCCCACCCTGATCCCTCCCCCGGGGGGACTAAACCCAAAACTTCTCTGCTCTAACTCCCTCTCCCACCGGGGGAGGGCTGGGGTGGGGGACTACTCCGCATTCTCCAGACCACAGGCAGGTAAGCAACAGGTTCTGCATGCAAAGACTTTATCACCCTATCTCACTTTAGTTACCCATACGAAACTCGGATGAACCGAAACTACAAACCCATGATGATCAGTATTCCGGATGCGATGGCAACAACAGACATAATGGTACTCATTCCCGCAAAACTGAAATGAAGAATATGCGCCAGCCCGGTGACGATGAGCCAGACAGCCAACAACAACACGCCGATGCTTCTTTTCATTGCGAGACTCCCAAGTATGATTATTTTTAGTTAATGTGCCGGACTGCAAGTCCGGCACATCAAGGCTACCAACATTTATGGCATTTGTATGCCACTAAAATTTGCGGGTCGGGAGAGCGTAGCGTATTCCGCCGGATGATAGTCCATAAAGAATGGCCGCTCTCGCTACCTCGGCAGCTTTGATTCCAAAGCCATGCGAATGAAGGCTTGCCAGGTTTCGTTCGGCACCCAGACCTCGCGCATCGGGAATGCCGCGTCCTCTTCGTTCTCTCCCAGGCGCATCCTGCGATAGAGATAGATGAAAGCGGAGACGCGCATGTTCTTCGCACAATGCACCCACACCTTGCGTCCCTCGAATGCCTTGAGCGCCCCGAAGAACTGACCCAATTGGCGCAGCTCGGGCCGCTCCCATGCCACGGGAATCTGGACGTAGGCGATGCCCTGCAGGGTGACGAACTCGGCTTCGCCGGGCAGCACGTTTGATGAAGTCGGCGGTGCCAGGTTGATGACGGCCTCGATCCCGAGCGCAGGCAGGCACGCGATGTCATCTTCGGATAATTGACCCGAAGACCACAGCCAGTCAAAGACCTGGTGGATATTCTCGGCATCGGCTGGCGTGTTCATGTTTGGCATAGATAACTTGTTTTACTTGGTAGGGTGGAATAGCGTAGCGCATTCCGCCGGATATTTTTTATATGGTGCAATGCCCTTTGGTTATTGCACCCTACGCTGGCTGATCGGAAGCAAGTTCCACCAAATATTTTGCTATCTCGCCATAGCCATTGTCGCCACGGTGCGAACAGAGGTGAAGATGACGGCGTAGTAGGGCAGATGAGGGATTGTGGCGGGTGAAGATATTTACACTCCTTATATCTGCTTGTTACCAATTGTCATAGCGCTCGCGGCGCTCTTGCCTGTAGTTGGTTACCTCAAGACGGATGCCGTCGGGGTCGGAAAAGAATGTAGCCCAGTAGTCAGGTGCGTATTCAGGGTAGTTCCTCGCTTCGGAAGCGGCAATGCCGGTACCGCGCAGTTGGGTGGATACGGCGACTACATCTTCAACCGAATCCACGCGCAGGCAGAAGTGATGCAGTCCTGGCGAGTATGCGTCGTGCGTGGATGACGTCCGCGATGGGCGCAGAACATATCCGAAAAAGCGGTTGAAATATTGCACGTGCGGATCGCCATCCAGCGTGAACTTGCTCTTGCGAAACCCAAGCGTCTTCATCAGAACCCTGTCATAGAAGCTTTCCGAGCGGTCAATATCCGCGACGGTGATGTAGATGTGGTCTATTCCGGTGACTTCGGGCATGTCGTCTGATTGGTAGAGCTTGATTAACGGCTGAACTCAGTGCGCACCGTACCCGCGCAGGGGTGCGCGGTCAATATGCCAAGCAGTCTATAACTCTTCGCCGCACATCATCCAGCTTGTTATCATTGCAACTATTCCAATAAGGAGTTGAAGATGCAAATTTCGTTGCGCGGTTCCATCGTCACTATTTTGTTGTTGTGCGGACTGATGAGTTCGCCGGTGCAGGCGGGAGAGGTCAGCGTAGCGGTGGCGGCGGACTTCGCTGCGCCCATGGAGCGCCTCGTGCCGCTGTTCCAGAAGGAAAGCGGCCACACGGTGAAGGTCAATCCCGGCGCCAGCGGCAAGCTGTATGCGCAGATCAAGGCTGGTGCGCCGTTTGATGTGTTCCTCTCCGCAGACGAGGAAATGCCGCGGCTATTGATGGTGGATGGTCTGGCGGTTGGAGGTTCGCGCTTCGTTTATACAGTCGGCAGGCTGGTGTTGTGGAGCGACCAGCCCGACTTCGTAGACGACAAAGGCACGGTGCTCAACAAGGGCAATTTCAACATGCTGGCCATCGCCAATCCCCGATTCTCGCCCTATGGTGTGGCGGCAAAAGAGACATTGACGAAATTGACGATGTGGAATTCGATACAGGAAAAGCTGACCAAAGGCGAGAACGTCACGCAGACCTATCAATTGGCTGCGACCGAGAAAGCTGACCTGGCCTTCATCCCGCTATCGCTGGTCATGCGTGACGGCAAGGTGACTCAGGGTTCCTGGTGGCTGGTGCCACCCGAGTTGCACAAACCTATCCTGCAAAGCGCGGTGCTGTTGACCGGCGCGAAGGATCAGGCAGCGGCAAAAGCATTCCTTGCTTTCCTGAAGGGCGAAAAGGCGAGGGCGGCGATGCGCGGGTTCGGGTATGAGATGCCGTGATTCAGCTTCATTCCGCTCGTGCTTCGACACACCTCGCTGCGCAAGGCACTCAGCATGAACGGAGTGAAGGTATTTCAATTTGGCCGATTGCCCTGAGTGCCGGCGAGCGGGCGTGTCGAAGGGTTAAGCCCAGATGTAACGCAACAAAATCCCGGCTGTCCTCTAAATACAAATGGTCCATTAGCAAAAACCGCGTCATTCCGGAGAAGGCCGTAATCCAGTCACAAAGACATGCTGCGAAGCGGACAAAACCATGATGTTGTCCCACTTGACCGAAGGTCAGCCTGTCCTGAGCCTGTCGAAGGGTGGGGATATTTTAATCATCTGGATTCCGGCCTGACCAAAGGTCAGCCTGTCCTGAGTTTATCGAAGGGCCGGAATGACGGTCTGATGAACTATTCGGGTTAAAGCGACTCCAGAAATTTGAGCAGCGCATTCCGGTCGGCCACACTCATCTCCCTGACCGTGCGTTCAGCTTCAGCCCCTTCCCCGCCATGCCACAACACGGCCTCCAGCAAAGTTCTCGCGCGTCCATCGTGCAGGAAGCCGGCACGCGGTTCGACCTTTTGCGCGAGGCCGATTCCCCACAATGGCGGAGTGCGCCATTCGCGGCCCGTCGCCAGATAATCCGGGCGATGGTCGGCGAGTGCTTCGCCCATGTCGTGCAATAGCAGATCGGTGTAGGGGTGGATGGTCTGATGCGACAACGCCGGGAGCGGCACGAATTCGCCCGTCTTCAGTTGTGGCGCATGGCAGGCGCTGCATTGCGCCTGTTTGAACATGATTGCGCCGCGTTGCACCTGCTTGTCCCCGGTATTGCGTTGACGCGGTGCAGCCAGGGCAAAGTGGTAGAACTCGGAAGCGTCGAGTTGTGCCTTGCTCAATTCCGGATTTCCGGCAGAGGGTGAGTGCCGGCAGGCTTCCTGTTTTGCGGTGCAATTCTCGTCCGGGAATAGCGGCGAAGTGATGCCCATATCGCCGACGTAAGCTCCGGCGATCTGCTGGCGCAAGCTCGGTACGTTGGCTTTCCAGCCGAATCGACCCAGCGCGGTTCTTTGCTGTTCCGCATCCCAGACCCGATTGATCTTGCCCTTGATGCCTGCGGGCTTGGGCGCATCGGCCAAGGCAACGATGTCCGCTTCCGGCACGGCCTGCAGCAGCCCGAGTCCGTAGAGCGGCGGTGCGGTGCGCGGCGAGGTCAGCATGTCCGGAGGGAAGTCGCCGTATGCGAGTTCGACGAAGGTGATCTCTGGTTTGCGCAGCATGACTTGTTCGCCACCACTGAGTTGGACCGCGTGTTCGGTATACCGCACTTCGGCCCTGCCTTCGCCCGGCACACCGGGCACACCGTTTTCGTTCAGTTGCCCGCCGTATGCCGGATCGGGCTTCGGGCCGCCGTGTTCATCGGCGCCGGGGACACTCAGGCGCACCAGCATCGAGCGCATCGGTTCCTGCGGTGTGGAAGGGGAGAACCCGCGGCCGTTTCCGGCATGGCAGGCGATGCAGGAAAAGCGGTTGTACAAAGGCCCGAGCCCGGCGATCTCGCGATTCTCGCTGGGCGGGATCACCCAGACTTGCTGCACCAGACTGCGTCCCTTGAAGAATTCCGCCCGGTCCGCTTCGGGCAGTGAGGGTATCGGCTGGGCATAAGCTTCGCGCGTGGCGTCATCCGTAGTGACGTCGGATTCGTCTGCCGCGACCGGGCGCGTCAAAACGAGCGCGCACAATATTAAAACTGTATTCCATCGCTTCATGGTTGATCTCCCAGTATCGACCGCGCGATCTGCGTGGCTTGCGCATAATGCTTGGCGATTGCCGTATCCCATTGCTGTTCAAGTGTTTCAGTTTGACTGTCGC
>JAJXTL010000193.1 GCA_021783855.1 Pseudomonadota bacterium | reverse complement strand
AGGCGGCCATCTTCTTCACCGTCTCCGGTGTCGCAGCAACACGGGTTTCGCCTGCTCGCGTCTCCGCAGGAATGCCTATCCGCATGAATCTCTCCTTGTAATATCCGTTGGCCCTGTTCAGATCAAACGATGACTTTGCACCATTCAATCCGGGCATCCCTACCGCATGGCAATAATATCTTCAAAATTAACAGCAACTACCATGCCATTTGCAATGAATAAGCATCTATATGATTAATTTGTAAAAATTTACATGGCTCGTTGACAAACACAACAACGCCAAATGAAAAGTGTAGCAAAGCCGACAATTCCCTCTCCTCAATCCTCAGATGAAACAACTGATTATCCCGCAAGCGGGCGAGGAGTCGGACGAATCGCTGCGCGAGTTTCACGTTAGATGAGCGACTTGCGCAGCACCGACATATTCGACCGGCAAAAGTCCAACTTCTCGTAAAAAGCCAGAGCGGCATGATTATCGCAATCAGCCAGCAAGGTCACGCGCAGCATATCTTCCAATATTGCCCAGGCGAGTACATGTTCAACAAGCGCGCGTCCCACCCCTCTGCCCCGATAGTCCCCATTCACAATCACGTCTTCGAGCAACAGCACGCGCCCGCCTTCCGCCGTACTGATCAGTATCTGTGCATTGGCCATACCTGCCACTTTTGCGCCATCTCGTGCCACGAACAATCGACCTTGATCCGGGCGATCCAGAATCAGGCGCAAACCGCACAACTGCTTGCCTCGATCGGGACCGAAATCACTCTCCAGTGTGAACAGTTCGACCAGCAAGTCGGCGAGTTGCGGCAGGTCGTGCTCAGTTGCGCAGGTAATTGCTATCATTGCACCGTCGACATCCTGTAAAAAATCACCTGCACATCCTGAGGCGGCGCTGTGTAGGGCGCGGAAGTTACCAGCATATGCGCGCCGGCGCGCACATAGGCCGCAGCATTATCTGCGCGGATACCACCGGCCGCTGCCAGTACGACTCGCAGTCCCGCACTATCCAGCGCTGCACGACACTCGGCCACGGCTTCAGGCGTAAATTTCTCCAGTTGCAACACCTCTGCCCCCGCACTGGCCCAGACAATCGCCTCCTCGACATCGGCAACCTCGACCACCAGTTTTCTTTCCGGTTCGGCTCGCCTGATTCTTGCCGCTGTGGCGGCTGGCGCTTCATCGAGATAGAGGCGATGTTCGGCAAACAGCAGCAACGATTCCGACAAGCCCAGCCTGTGCATGGTTGCCCCGCCGGCACGCACCGCCTTGACGGACAGAGCCTTGGTTCCCGGTACATTCTTGCGTGTGCACGCCACCGGAACGGGAAATGCGGCGCCGACGATGGCGGCACTGACTGTGCTGATACCGCTTGCCCACTCCACCAGCACCTGCGCCGTTTTCCATACACGATGCAGAACCTGCGCCGACCCTCGCACTTCCAGCAGCAATTCACCTTTATCCACACGCTGCCCGGATTGTACTTGCACATCAACCTGTGCACCGCTCAGGATGAACAGACGCGAGGCTTCTTCGACGGCGCACACTGTCATCTCCCGGCGGGCACGGAATTCCAGCCTGGCAGCCTGCTCTCCTATGCCTAACGTTTCCGTGCTGAGATCGCCGCACGGCACATCATCGCTCAACAGGCGAGCCAGTTCGTCATCGGTCAAGGCCATATATTTCATGTCATTATCCTGATTCCCGTCACGCCATCAGCGCCACGCTCTTCACCTGCGCATACACCTGCATGCCGACCTTGAGATCGAGCAGATCGCGCGAGCGACGCGTGATGCGCGACAACAGCACGTGTTCACTGCCTATGCCCATGCGCACCACGACCTTGTCGGCGCCTTCGTCGCATATCTCGTCTATGCGCGCCTCAAGAATATTGGTGATGCTGGAACCTTGCGGGTGCTGCATGGCAATGCTGACATCGCGCGCCAGCACACGGGCGCGCACCCGCGTACCCGGCGACTGCGCCACCCGTCCCACCCACAGGCTGCCGCCTGAAAAATCCAGCCTTGTCAGGGAATAAGCCTCGTCGTGCTGCGCCACGACGGCTTCGATCATCGCTCCCGCATCGTCGAGATGCGCGGTGGGCAAATCAAGTCGCGACAATGTCTCACTCAGCGCACCGCAGGCGATCACACGACCTTGTTGCAGCAACACCAGATGATCGGCCAGCCTCACCACCTCGTCCAGCGCATGACTGACATAGAGGACGGGTATTTCCAGTTTGCGATGCAGTCGCTCAAGATAAGGCAGAATGTCCAACTTACTATTGTCATCGAGCGCGGCGAGCGGTTCATCCATCAGCAGGATGCGCGGACTGGTGAGCAGTGCACGACCGATGGCGACGCGCTGGCGTTCGCCGCCGGAAAGACTGGACGGATCACTACGCCCGATCAGGCGGGACAACCCCAGCCACTCCACCACCTGCTCAAGGTGCACCTGCCTGTCGGCAGGACGGGTGCGCTTGTAGCCGTATTCCAGATTGGCGCGCACCGACAGGTGCGGAAACAGACTGGCCTCCTGAAACACGAAACCTATCGGGCGACAATGCGTCGGAACAAATGTCTTGCCATCCTGCCAAACTTCCCCGTTCACATGCAGCGAGCCTGCGGCACGCTCAAGACCCGCAACACAGCGCAGCAGCGTGGTTTTTCCGGAGCCCGACGGGCCGAACAGGGCGGTCACCCCGACGGCAGGCGCGCTGAATGCGGCATCCAGCATAAAGCCTTCCCGTTGCAGGACAAAATGCGCCCGCACCCCGTTCATCGCACCATCCTGGCGCCACCTGAAAGATAAAGGCCCAGCAACACGACGAAGGAGAACAGCACCATGCCGATCGCCAGTCCGTGTGCTGCCGTATACTCCATCGCTTCGACATGGTTGTAGATGGCAACGGAAATCACCCGTGTCTCGCCCGGAATGTTGCCGCCCAGCATCAGCACCACGCCGAACTCGCCTACGGTATGTGCGAAAGCCAGGATGATCGCCGTGAGGAAACCGGGGCGCGCCAGCGGCAGTGCCACGCTTGCAAAACGATCCCACGCATTGGCACGCAAGGTCGCCGCCACTTCCAGCGGGCGACGACCCATCGCCTCGAACGCGTTCTGTATCGGCTGCACGGCAAACGGCAGCGAGAACAGCACCGAACCTATCACCAGCCCTGCAAAGGTGAACGGCAGCGTGCCCAGATGCAGGGCCAGGGTCAGCTCGCCCACCGCGCCGTGCGGCCCCATCAACAATAAAAGGTAAAAACCCAGTACGCTGGGCGGCACCACCAACGGCAACGCTACCATGGCCGATACGACGCCCTTGTACCATTTGCGGCTCATCGCCAGCCACCACGCCAATGGCGTTGCGATCAGCAGCAGCAAACAGGTGGTGGTAGCCGCCAGTTTCAGCGTCAGCCAGACTGCTAGCAGATCATCAGGGGCTAATGTGTTCATGGTTACAGATGTACATGCAAAAAAATTCTCCCGCTACCGGCTGCCAGCTAGCGAATTTTTGAAGCTCACGGCAGTTCATACCCGTAACTGCGGATGATCGCTGCTGCTTTCTCACTCTTAAGGAATGCAAGAAAAGCATGAGCCGCCTCATTATCTTTGGCAGCAGTCAACTGCACAGCAGTCTGTTTGATCGGGTTATACATACTCGCTGGCACTATCCACCACGAACCTTCCGTCACCTTGCCGTTTTTAGTGATTTGCGACAGCGCAACGAAAGCCAGCTCTGTATTCCCCGTTGCGGCAAACTGATAAGTCTGCGTGATGTTTTCGCCCGTCACCAGCTTGCTCTGTACATCGTGCCAATAACCCAGTTTTTCCAGCGCCTCTTTTGCCGCCACGCCGTAAGGCGCAAGCTTGGGATCGGCGATAGCCAGCCTCTTGTAAGCGCCGTGGCGCAAGACTTCTCCCTTCGCGTCAACCAAGCCTGGCTGCACACTCCACAACGCCAGCTTGCCCTGTGCGTAAACGAAACGGGTCCCCTTGACTGTCAAACCACCCTGCTCCAGAAGCCTGGGCGTTTGCTCATCGGCAGAAAGGAAGATATCGAACGGTGCGCCTTCCTTGATCTGAGTATAGAAGTTGCCGCTGGAGCCTGTGCTTACCTTCACCGTATGAGCGCTTGCTTTTTGAAACAGCGCGACGATCTGCTGCATGGGGGCTGCGAAATTTGCAGCCACAGCCGCATTCACTTCACCGGCCTTCACCGAGTGTGCCATCGTCCCGAACAGCAACGCACCAAATACAACCCACTTGTTCAGTTTCTGCGACATGACCCTTGCTCTCCTTAAACAACAACTCGTGAATTCAATTGTTGACGGCCAGGATTACATGCGACGCCTTGATCAGCGCAGTCGCTTTTACGCCCACCTTAAGTCCAAGCGACGTTATGCTATCGTTGGTCACCACGGCCGCCACACTCTTGCCGCCAGCCAGCTCGATGATGACTTCGCCGTTGACCGCCCCTTCCTGACAACGCACTACCGTACCATGCAGTTCGTTGCGCGCGCTGGTCTTGAAGCCGTCTGACGTAGTCACAATCACCCAGGGTGCCTTGACCATCGCGTAGGCTTCTGAGCCGACCTTCAACCCCAGGTGCTCCACACTTTCATTAGTAATCACGGCAGCCAGCATATCGCCGCCCCCGATGTCCATGATCACTTCGGCGTTGATCGCACCCAATTTGATCATTTTTACAGAACCCAAAAATTGATTGCGCGCACTCGTTTTCATATCGAATCTCCTTATCAAATGATAATATTCATCAAAGTCCTCGATCACCTCCGCCAGCTTTTTAAGTACCTGCTCGCGTTCCTGCTCCAGACGCCGGTACGCCCCCACCACCCGGCGACCATTTGTAGTAAGCGTCGTTCCCCCGCCATGTTTACCACCGGTCTTGCGTTCAACCAGCGGTTGCTCCGACAGATTATTGATCGCCTCAACCGCCTCCCACGCCGCCTTGTAACTCATACCCATTGCGCCTGCTGCAGCCGTGATGGAGCCGGTG
>JAJXTL010000192.1 GCA_021783855.1 Pseudomonadota bacterium | reverse complement strand
CATGATCCTCTCACCCCTGGTGGTGAACCGCAAGGGCGAGCAACTTGAGATGTTCGATGAACTGCGTGCGCAGGGATTCACCAGGCTGCGCATAAATGGCACGGTGCACGAGATCGACTCGCTGCCTGCCTTGCACAAGAACAAAAAGCACACCATAGAGATCGTGGTCGACCGATTAAAAGTCAATATCGAATCGAAGCAGCGTCTTGCCGAATCGTTCGAAACCGCGCTGCGCCATGCCGACGGACGCGCCTTGGCAGTCGAAATGGACTCGGGGAAGGAACACCTTTTCTCCGCAAAATTCGCCTGTCCGATATGCAACTACTCGCTGCCCGAGCTCGAACCGCGCCTGTTCTCTTTCAACAATCCGATGGGCGCATGTCCCAAGTGCGACGGCCTGGGCACAATCAGTTTCTTCGATGCAAAACGCATCGTCACCCTGCCACAGCTATCCTTGAGTTCAGGGGCGATCAAAGGCTGGGATCGGCGCAATCAGTTCTATCACCAGCTGCTGTCCGGCCTTGCCAGGCACTACGACTTCGATCTTGAACAATCCTTCGAGAGCCTGCCTGATAAAATTCAGCAGGTTGTGTTGTATGGCAGCGGCAAGGAGCAAGTCGCATTCCAGTATATCAACGAGCGCGGCAAACCTGTGCTGCGCGAACATGCATTCGAGGGTATCGTCAACAATCTGGAACGGCGCTACAGGGAAACAGACTCACCCGCGATCAGGGAGGAGCTTGCAAAATATCTCAACAGCTGTGTCTGCCCCGAATGCAATGGCACAAGGCTGCGCCTCGAAGCGCGCCATGTGCGCTTTCTTGATAAGAGCCTTTTTGAGATCAGCGAGCTGCCGCTGCATGAATCGCTGCAGTTTTTCAAAAACCTGGAACTGCAAGGACAGAAACAGGCGATTGCGGAAAAAATCGTGCATGAGATCGCTTCCCGTCTGACCTTCCTGAATAACGTCGGCCTGAACTACCTCACGTTATCGCGTTCCGCTGAGACGCTGTCAGGTGGAGAAGCACAGCGCATCCGACTGGCCTCCCAGATAGGTTCCGGATTGACAGGCGTGATGTACGTTCTCGACGAACCATCGATAGGCTTGCACCAGAGGGACAACGACAGGCTGTTGAATACCCTGTACAAGCTGCGCAACATGGGAAATTCCGTGATCGTGGTGGAGCACGATGAAGACGCAATCCGCCATGCCGATCATGTCATCGATATGGGGCCGGGTGCGGGCGAGCATGGCGGTATGGTCGTGGCACAGGGCACGCCGGAAGAAATCTGCCGGAATGCAAAATCGCTGACCGGCGACTATCTGACTGGACGCCGCAAGATCCCGATGCCAGAAAAGCGCATGCACCCTGTTCCGGAACGCATGCTGCAAATCACGGGCGCTTCCGGCAATAATCTCAAGGACGTCACGCTCAATCTGCCTGTCGGCCTGCTGGTGTGCGTCACCGGCGTATCGGGCTCGGGGAAATCCACGCTGATCAACGACACGCTTTATCCTGCGGTGGCCCAGAGTCTGTATGGCAGCAACATCGAACCCGCACCCTACGCATCGGTAAAGGGCCTCGAGTTTTTCGACAAGGTGATCAACGTAGACCAGGCTCCCATAGGCCGCACGCCACGCTCCAATCCTGCCACCTACACGGGTCTTTTCACGCCAATACGCGAGCTGTTCGCGGGCGTCCCTGCTGCGCGCGAGCGCGGCTATGGGCCGGGGCGATTCTCTTTCAACGTGAAGGGTGGCCGCTGCGAAGCCTGCCAGGGAGACGGCGTGATCAAAGTGGAGATGCATTTCATGCCGGACGTGTATGTGCCCTGCGATGTGTGCCATGGCCAGCGCTACAACCGCGAAACGCTGGAAATACAATACAAGGGAAAAAACATACAGCAGATACTGCAATTGACGGTTGAGGCCGCCTATGAATTTTTCAAGGCAGTGCCTGTCATTTCCCGCAAACTGCAAACGCTGCTGGATGTGGGCTTAGGCTACATCACGCTCGGACAATCGGCCACCACGCTGTCAGGCGGCGAAGCGCAGCGCGTCAAACTGTCGCTGGAGTTATCCAAGCGCGACACCGGGCGCACGCTTTACATCCTGGATGAGCCCACCACCGGACTGCACTTTCACGACATTGCGCTGCTGTTGACCGTGATCCACAAGCTGCGCGACCAGGGCAACACGCTGGTGGTGATCGAGCACAACCTGGATGTGATCAAGACCGCAGACTGGGTGATCGACTTAGGCCCAGAAGGCGGAAATGGCGGCGGGCAGATCATCGCAGAGGGCACGCCGCAGGATATCGCCAGAAACAAGAAAAGCGCCACCGGCATCTATTTGAAACAGGCTTTAAAAAAAGCATGAAAATCAGCCTGAACATCGACATCCCCGACAGCGAAATCGAATTTAACGCAATTCGAGCGCAGGGTGCAGGCGGGCAGAACGTCAACAAGGTATCGACCGCAATTCATTTGCGTTTCGACATCAACGCCTCATCGTTGCCGGCGGAGTACAAGGAAAGGTTAACGCATATCACCGACAGGCGCATTTCATCGGACGGGGTGATCGTGATCAAGGCGCAGCGCTACCGCAGCCAGGAGAAAAACCGCGAGGATGCGCTATCCCGCCTCAAGGCCCTGATTGCCAGCGCAGTTCATACGCCCAAAAAACGCATGCCGACAAAGCCCACCCGAAGCGCAAAACAGAAACGCCTGGAAGTCAAATCAAGGCGCGGTGAAATCAAAACCTTGCGCGGCAGGATCACCGAATAGCCTTGTAGCAACTCAAGCCTGATCGGGCACAGTCAGATGGCCGCTTTGCTTTATAATTGCCCCAAACCTGCACTTCGCCAAGTGCCGCTTGCGAGACAAAGCCGTCGTTAATGAAGACACTTGCGACAGTCTGCTTCGTGGCGCGAAGAGGAACTTCGCGCTTCGCTTAAGGTGAGCTAAACCTGATAGAATTTGTTTAAATTATTTTACAGGTCAGTATTAATGCCTCCTCCCAATGTTGATTTCAGGTTAGGAAATAATATTCTTGCAGCTCTGCCTCTTCTTATCGCAATTAACCTAGCATCTGTTGTTTTTGCATGGATTGAAGATATATCTGAAGCAAAGCAATCGGTTAATTGGCCAACTGTGCAAGGAATCGTGACTGAATCAAAACCTTTGCAGAATTGCGGAAAAGGCAAAAACAGAGATTTGTTTTATCCAGCTATAAAGTATAGTTACTTCGTTGATGGACAGTCATATGATGGTTATCAAATCGCCATCGGACCCACTGACTGTGGAACGCAGGATACAATTAAAAAAATTATTGCTCCGTATCCCTTAGGTAAGACCGTCACTATTTGGTACAAACCTCAAAATCCACAAGAATCAATATTGCAGGCAGGCAAAGTCACGGACAGTACTTGGCCAAACATTTACTCAACCTCTCTTACCGTTGTAGGCTTTGTCTTATTGGCTTGGTGGCTTGTATATATCGGCAGAAAAAATTCTAGAATAATCAAGCAAGTGAAATGAAGTTGTCTCAATCATATTTAAATTCATAAAATAAAAATATCAGTGTGACTAGCAAAAATGCAAGTGAGGTATCAGATAGCACTGACAGGTAAATGTCACCGAACATTTTATGCTCTCTAGTCCACAAAAATTTAAGCGTACGGTAATTTACACCATACCTAGAAAGAACGGGACGCCCCATAGATTCATAATGTTTTGGGTGATTTTTTTCGAGTCGATTGAACAGTAATGAGATGAGTATTATCCAAAAAATGCTTGCGCCAAAAAGGATTGGTATTAAGTTAGGTTCTGTATACATACTGTTTTGAATTCACCATTTTTATACCCAATATTTTTAGTATACGTGTAGACTGAACAACCGTTTTGCGCCAGAAAGTCGCCCGTCAAATCCAGTCATGCGAAGTTCTGTTTATGGCACGTTGCTGTCCTTCGGCTTGTATTGTTGCATGCCATAAAGCCGCCCTTCGCGGCCGCTCTGACAGGGTGAACAGTATATCCAGTTAATTCCGGGCCACTACAGATTAAATGCGCATGCCCTTCTCGTCGAACATTCCTTCGAACAACGCAGAACTCAGATAACGCTCGCCCGAATCTGGAAATATCACAACGATGGTCTTGCCCTCATGTTCGGGACGTTTAGCCATGCGCACCGCAGCAGCCACGGCAGCGCCGCACGAAATGCCGGACAGAATGCCTTCTTCCTGCGCCAGACGGCGCGCATAAAACATGGCCTCTTCATTGGAAACTTGCTCGATTTCATCGACCAAGGACATATCCAGCGTATCCGGCACAAATCCCGCGCCTATCCCCTGGATTTTGTGCGGGCCGGGCTTGATCGGCTGCCCTGCGCGATGTTGGGTCAACACGGGGCTGCTGGAAGGTTCGACGGCCACCGAAATGATAGCCTTGCCTTTGGTCTTCTTGATGAATCGCGAAACGCCGGTCAGCGTGCCGCCGGTGCCCACACCGGAAACAAAAATATCGACGGCGCCATCGGTATCGTTCCAGATTTCCGGGCCCGTCGTTTTTTCA
Organism: Pseudomonadota bacterium; assembly: GCA_021783855.1. The sequence continues at coordinate 474 of JAJXTL010000192.1, read as the reverse complement.
TGTATCGCAGGATTGGCTGGATTTTTGAATTGCTGCAGCAGCAGATATTTTTCGGGGTCTGAAGCTGCGATTTCCTCGGCTTTGGCAATCGCACCGTTCATGCCTTTCGCGCCTTCGGTCAACACCAGCGTGGCGCCGAAGGCCGCCAGCAATTTGCGGCGCTCTATGCTCATGGTATCGGGCATGGTCAGCAACAGCGGAATCCCGCGCGCGGCAGCAACAAACGCCAGCGCAATGCCCGTATTGCCGCTGGTGGGTTCGACAAGGTGCTTGCCGGGCTTCAGGAGCCCTCGCCTTTCTGCATCTTCCACCATTGCAGTGCCGATGCGGCACTTCACGGAATAGGCGGGATTCCTGCCCTCGATCTTCGCAAGTATCGTAGCCTTCGCTCCATCCGTGACGCGGTTCAATCGAACAAGCGGGGTGTGACCGATGGAAAGTGAATTATCCTCAAACCAGTTTGACATGGTGACT
>JAJXTL010000191.1 GCA_021783855.1 Pseudomonadota bacterium | reverse complement strand
GGAGAAGAAGCGCGTCGAGGTGCATCAGCCGATACACATTGAGATGCCGGTCGCGGAAGTGGTCAAGTCGGCGCGTGTTGCCGAGGAAAAGCAGATCACGCTGTTCGACGATATGCCGGACTCCCCTCTGCCGCCGTTGCATCTGCTTGATCCGGCGACACATCAGGTAGAGACCGTATCTGCCGACATGTTGGAGTTCACCTCACGTCTGATTGAACGGAAACTGAAAGACTTCGGTGTGGAAGTCAAAGTGGTGGCCGCCTATCCGGGGCCGGTGATCACACGCTACGAGATCGAACCGGCGGTCGGCGTGAAGGGCAGCCAGATCACCAATCTGGTACGCGATCTGGCACGCGCGCTGTCGGTGGTGAGCATCCGTCTGGTCGAAACCATTCCTGGAAAAACCTACATGGCGCTGGAGTTGCCCAATGCACGTCGTCAGATGGTACAGCTGTCCGAAATTCTGAGCTCGCAGGTGTATGCCGACATGCATTCCATGCTGACCATGGCGATGGGCAAGGATATTTCCGGCAAGCCGGTGGTGGCCGACCTTGCAAAGATGCCGCATGTGCTGGTGGCGGGTACCACGGGTTCCGGCAAGTCGGTGGGGATCAACGCCATGATACTCAGCATACTTTACAAGGCCACGCCGCAACAGGTGCGCATGTTGCTGATCGATCCCAAGATGCTGGAGTTGTCGGTGTATGAGGGCATTCCGCATCTGCTGTGCCCGGTGGTAACCGATATGCGTCAGGCCGCTTCAGGTCTTAACTGGTGCGTGCAGGAAATGGACAAGCGTTACCGGCTGATGTCGGCGCTGGGCGTGCGCAATATCGCAGGCTACAACCAGAAGCTGCGCGAAGCCATCAAGGCGGACAAGCCGCTGACCAATCCGTTTTCGCTTACGCCGGACGATCCGGAAGCGCTCGAAGAGTTGCCGCTGATCGTGGTGTTCATCGATGAACTGGCCGATCTGATGATGGTGGTCGGCAAGAAGATCGAAGAACTGATCGCTCGTCTGGCGCAGAAGGCGCGCGCCTCGGGCATCCATCTGGTGCTGGCGACCCAGCGCCCGTCGGTGGATGTGATCACGGGGCTGATAAAAGCCAACGTGCCGACGCGTGTGGCGTTTCAGGTGTCCTCCAAGATAGATTCGCGCACCATCCTCGATCAGATGGGGGCGGAGGCTTTGCTGGGTCAGGGCGATATGCTGTATCTGCCGCCCGGCACCGGCTATCCGCAGCGGGTGCACGGCGCATTCGTCTCGGATCAGGAAGTGCATCGCATCACGGAGTATCTGAAGGAACATGGTGAACCGCAGTACATAGACGGTGTGCTCAATTCGCTGGAAGATTCGGGTGACAGTAGTGGAGATGGCGGGCCGACGCTGGATGCGGAAGCCGATCCTCTGTACGATCAGGCGGTGGACATCGTGGTCAAATCGCGCCGTGCGTCGATATCGCTGGTGCAGCGAAATCTGCGCATCGGGTATAACCGCGCCGCGCGGCTGGTCGAACAGATGGAAGCCGCCGGTATCGTTTCTGCAATGCAGAGCAACGGCAATCGCGAAGTGATCGCACCTGCAAGACAGGAATGAAGCAGGATCGAGGATTGCCCCCGTTTATACAAAGGACAGTAATGAAATATGTTTTTGCAGTAGTCATGTTGCTCTCGATGCCCTTTTACGCCCAGGCCGGTGCAATCGAAAAGCTGAAAACTTTTATCGCGGCGACGCATTCCGCGCAGGCGAATTTTACTCAGGAGGTGCTGGATCAGAACGGTAAACGTATCCAGAGCGCATCCGGCGTGATGCAGTTCCAGCGTCCGGGCAAGTTCCGCTGGACTTACCAGAAGCCGTATGAACAGATCATCGTAGGCGATGGCGCGAAATTCTGGCTTTACGACAAGGATCTGAATCAGGTGTCCGTCAAGAAGCTCGATGCAGCGCTGGGCAGCAGCCCGGCCGCGTTGCTTGCGGGCAGCAATGAGATCGAGCGCGGCTTTACGCTGAAGGAAAACGGCAATCGCGACGGACTGGACTGGCTGCAGGCCACGCCCAAAGGATCGGATAGCAGCTTTTCCGCCGTATACATGGCTTTCGATGCCAAGGCTGGCCTTGTTGTCATGGAACTCAACGATGCCTTCGGTCACAAAACCGTATTGCGTTTTTCCGGCATGCAGGCCAACCCCAAACTGGCGGCCGGGCAGTTCAAATTCACCCCGCCTGAGGGTGCCGATGTTGTCAGCGACTGAATAGTATTTGATAACACCTTATTCGATCGTTACGTCGCCGCTAGCAGACTGTCGGACTTCAATTTTTACTCTATGCAACCTATTGATTTTTAACAATTAAATATTTTATTAATTTATACGCACATTAATGGAATCCATGAGTTACAAGACAAGTCCGACAGGCTCCTAGCAAAGCGCTTGCCTTGTTAACGTGAAATTCGCGTAGCGATTCGTTTTTACCTTCCCCCGCCGGGGGAAGGATGGGATGAGGGTGCCGACCGGCGCAAGCACTTTCATGCTTAGGGATGACGCTTGCGCCATCTCGGTTAGAGATTCAAAAAGGATAATGAGATGACTGAGCCTACGATTACCTGTCCGAACTGCAAGACTGAAATCAAACTCAACGAATCGCTTGCAGCGCCGCTGATCGCCGCGACCCGCAAACAGTTCGAGCAGCAACTGGCGCAAAAGGACAGCGACATTGCGCAGCGTGAACAATCGATGCGCGACAAGGAAAAACAGCTTGCAGACGACCAGCGCAAGCTCGACGATCAGGTGGCGGATCAGGTTGCAGCGCAGCTGAAGGCAGAGCGCGCCCGTGTCATTGCCGAGGAATCGAAGAAGGCCAAGCTGGCAAGCGCCGCTGAGCTGGAAAACAAGGCGCGTGAACTGACCGACTTGCAGGAGGTGCTGAAATCCCGCGACGAGAAGCTGGCCGAGGCGCAGAAGGCGCAAGCCGATCTCATCAAGAAGCAGCGCGCACTCGATGACGAAAAGCGCGAACTGGAACTCACGGTAGAAAAGCGCGTGCAGGTCGGATTAAACGAGGTTCGTTCTCTCGCCAAAAAGGAAGCCGAGGACGAACAGCGGCTCAAGGTGATGGAGAAGGAGCAGACCATCGCCGCGATGCAGAAACAGATCGAAGACCTCAAGCGCCGCGCAGAACAGGGCTCGCAACAATTGCAGGGCGAAGTGCAGGAACTGGAACTGGAAAATCTGTTGCGCAGCAAATTTCCTTTTGATCTCATCGAACCCGTGCCCAAGGGTGAATTCGGCGGCGATGCGCTGCATCGGGTGCGCAACCCGGGCGGGCAACCGGGCGGCACGATCCTGTGGGAATCCAAACGCACCAAAAGCTGGAGCGATGGCTGGCTATCCAAGCTGCGCGAGGATCAGCGCGCCGCCAAGGCGGAAATCGCGGTGATCGTCACTCAGGTCTTGCCCAAAGGCGTAGAAACCTTCGAGTTGCTGGAGGGTGTCTGGGTGACGCATCCGCGTGCCGCCTTGCCCGTTGCGATGATTTTGCGCCAGTCATTGCTGGAACTTGCGCTGGCTCGCCAGTCATCCGAAGGCCAGCAAAGCAAAACCGAAATGGTCTACCAATACCTCACCGGCCCGCGCTTTAAACAGCGCGTCGAGGCCATCGTCGAAGCGTTTTCCACCATGCAGGAAGATTTGGACAAGGAGCGTAAGGTCATCATGAAACAGTGGGCCAAGCGCCAGGAACAGATCGAACGCGTGATGGGCGCGACGGTCGGCATGTACGGCGACTTGCAGGGTATCGCCGGGAAGTCGTTGCAGGAGATAGAGGGGTTAAGCCTTCAAGCATTGGATGCGCCAGTTGCAAACAATGTGGCGGAATGATGGCAACAGGCATCGGCAACAAAAATGATAAGACCGTCGCCTATGTACAGACGCCTTGCGCATATGTCAATTTCGACATAAAATTTATCGCATGAGCAAGCCGCGTAAACCGCTGGTATGGCTGCATGGCGAAGTCAAAACGCCACCTTTTTCTGCTGAGGCAAGAGTAGAAGCGGGCGTTTTATTACGACAGCTGCAAGAAGGCATCAACATATCGCTGCCACAGACCAATGTCCGGTATCGGTCGCGGTTGTCATGAATTACGTATAAACGACGCCAATCGCACATGGCGCATTGTGTATTACGTTGATACGGTAGCCATTGTGATTCTTGACGTGTTTGCAAAAACCACCAGCCAAACGCCCCAGACGGTCATTGACGTTTGCAAGGCGAGATTGAAGCACTACAACTCAATTTAGCACAAGGATAAATGTCATGAAGACTGATAAATTAGAGCGCCTCCAGGCGGCTGGCTGGAAAGTCGGCAACGCAGAGGATTTTCTGCAATTAAGCGATGAAGAAGCGCGGCTCGTTGCACTCAAGCTCTCGCTGATCAGCGCTGTAAAAGAATCACGCCTCAAACGCAAACTCTCGCAAATTGACCTTGCGCAACGTATGAAATCGAGCCAGTCGCGCATAGCTAAAATTGAAGCCGGCGATTCTTCGGTTTCGCTCGATTTGATCGTGCGTGCGCTTATCGCCAGCGGAGCAACAACGCGCGATATTCAGGCGGCGTTTGTGGTAAACGAATAGGAATCGGACTAAGCTGATAAAGCGCTGATTTAATCCGTTCGTGGTTAAGTGATGACTTGCACGGGTTTATCGGGCTTGGTCAGAACTTAGTTGTTTCACCAGAGCCTGTCGAACCATGATCGGATTAAATGTATATTAATCAATTTGTTATGCATCCCCCTTTAACAAGCTCAGGGCGAATGCGTGCTGAGCGCGACGGTCGGGATGTACGGCGACTTGCAGGGTATCGCCGGGAAGTCGTTGCTGGAGATAGATGAGTTGGAGTTGCTTACTTTAGGCGATAGTTCCGTCTAGAAAGATATGGGAGTGTGAGATGAAGAGCGAACCTGTTGCTGGGGTGCGACCAGAAGTGATGCGTTGGGCAAGGCAATCAATTGGTTTGTCGGTTGCTGATGTCGCGCTGCGTTTGAAGCGACCTGTT
>JAJXTL010000190.1 GCA_021783855.1 Pseudomonadota bacterium | reverse complement strand
GGCATTCACAACCAAGCGTTACATTCTGTAACAGGCAAACTGAGGTATCCGCCCTCACTTGAAATATACAAAGCTCCGTCAGGTGAGATCTTGAATCCAGAAAGTTCAGCCAAAGCAAAAAAACTACTTCACGTTGATCCGTTTGCACGGTATCACAAGCTACCAAAAATAATGGTAGCAAACACAATTGATAAATCTTCCATACCTAAATGGCTAAGATTTTCTGATAAAAATCTAAACGATCCGATGATTCCAGCGGGTGTCCTTGCGCGTTCGAACTGGCTTGAATTCGGGAGCGTATTCGGCCCACCGAAAAAAATGGTCTAATTTGGTCAAATTTTGACGTGATATTGGATGATTTTAAGTGATGGAAAATGATGCAAGATTACATAAGTATTTGGTGCGAAAGGAGAGACTCGAACTCTCACGCCGTAAGGCGCTGGAACCTAAATCCAGTGCGTCTACCAATTCCGCCACTTTCGCCAAGGGCGCGGATTATAGCACCACTCTTTTAACGTGGCCGTGAAATAACAAGCTTCGGCGCTAAAATCGGATGACTGTGCGGCCTGTCGACTTGCCCTGCAACATGAGCAAAAAAACATCAGGCAGGCGGCCGAATGAAACCATATGTACTGTTTTCGCAAGCAGCTTCGGGTACAGGTCAGTTGCGAGCCGCTGCCAGATCTTGCGCCTCAGCATCATGTCGGTTGCGGCAGAGTCGATGCCGATCAGTCGCACCCCACGCAGAATAAAAGGCATGACCGTGGTGTGAAGCTCGATGCCACCGGCATTGCCGAAACTTGCGATCACGCCATCCTGGAGCATGGTGCGCGTAAGCCAGGCAAGCATCTCCCCGCCCACCGAATCAAGCGCGCCTGCCCACTGTGCTTTTTCCAGCGGACGCGTCCCCATCGCCAAATCCTGGCGATACAAAACTTCGGCAGCCCCCAGCGACTTGAGGTAATCGTATGCATCGTTTTTGCCAGTGACGGCGACAACGTGATAGTTGAGTTGCGCCAGCATTGCGATTGCAAGGCTCGCCACGCCGCCTGTCGCCCCCGTGACGATCACTTTACCCTTATCGGGAGACAATTCATTCTGTTCAAGCCGGTAAATGGACAGCGCAGCGGTAAAACCCGCAGTCCCCAGCGCCATCGCGTCAAACAGTGTCAAACCATCTGGCAGCGGCACGACCCAGTCTGCCGGAACCCTCACATATTCTGAGAATCCACCATCATGGGACACCCCCATGCCGTAGCCTGTGACCAGCACCTCGTCGCCGACTTTAAAGCGTGAGTCCGACGAGCTTTCCACCACACCTGCTACGTCGATTCCACCGACACAAGGGAAACGGCGTATGACTTTTCCCTCACCCGTTGCCGCCAGCGCATCCTTGTAGTTCACGCCTGAATAATGCGAGCAGATCACAACCTCACCCGGATCGAGATCATCCAACATCAGTTCGACGAAACGGCCAGCGGATTTTTCATCTTGTTCAAAGATACGGTAGGCAGAAAATTTTTTCATATGAATATCCAAAGTCAAAGATCTGTACATCCCCTATTCTGCCGTGTTACTTTGGAGGCGCTTCAGATGCCTCGCTGGTCTTGGCAATATCTGTTTTGGGCGGCAACAAAAATTCCATCGGATGTTCTCTGAATCGCCTGCCCAGACTTCTAAGCAGCGTGCCCCAATGCGGAAAATTTACTTTGCGGGCCTTTATCGCCACCGACAGTGCAAGCGCAAAGCTGACCATCAGATTGGTCAGGCCAATCAGCGCAATGCCCAGTACGGCGAGCAAAACCTCTTTCGGCGCCAGCATAAAATCCAGCCCGACCAGGGAGAATCCCAGAAAAGCGGAGGAGAAAGTGACATGCCGTATATCCAGCGGCAGGCCAAACAAGACTCCGACTGCGGTCACTCCGCCCAGCATGCAGCCAAAATAGAAATTCCCGGCCAGCGCACCCAGATTGTTTTCCACATAGTTCGCCACTCGTGCAAGACGTGCTTCTCCCAGCAAACGTTTCAGCCAGCGCAGTTGTTTCAGCCGTTGCGGGATTTTGTTGTACACGGCCAGATTGTCGTGGTGGCCTGCGATCAGACCGGACAAAAACAGGCACACCCCGGCAATGGCCGCATAAAAAACAGCCAGGCCATGAATGGGGTCGGTGTCCGCCAGCAAGTGATGGGCTTTTTCCGGCGTAAGAAAATGCGTGCCGGAAACGGCAAAAACACCCCATGCAATCAGCATCGCCACAGGTACCACGACCAGTACATTGCCCACAATGGCGGCCAGTTGGCTACGCAGCGTTTGCACGATGATGCCGGACAGGCTTTCCAGGTCGCGATCTTTGCCGCCGCTTTCGCTGATGCTCGCAGCGATGGAAGATGCCGTCATCGCAGGTTGCTTGGTCGCCACGGTAAAGTGCAGGATGTGAATCAACATAAAGCCCAGACCGTAATTGAGGCTGAATATCAAGGCCTCGGTCAGCGGAGGCAATTGTTGCCTGGCCGCAAACAGCTTGAGCGCCGCCATGAATGCGATGATCAGTCCCGCCCCCATTGCAGAGCGCAACAGACTAAAATATTCCATTCGTGTACTAGCGATGTAGTGCTCACCTGCACGGCCGGCATTTTCCGTCACGCGCAGTGCCAACAGTTCCAGGCTTTCCTGCCAGTACTGGCGCACATCGTTTTTGTGGCATTCGCCGCTAACCAGTATCTTGAACTGGCTGACAAACAACGGCTGGGCACTAAGCCCGGTTTTATCCTGCCGCAAAGCGGACAGTATGGCGAGAAGAGCTTCCATCCGCGTCAATTGCTGCGTCAGGCGTTGCAGCAAGAACGTCAGGCTGATGCTGGTGCCAAAGCGAGAGGCGGTGCGCCGGACTTTTTGTATCACCTGCGAACATTGATCGAGCAGCACGAGGATATGTTTTTCGTCCTGCAATTCAAGTTCCGGGTTCTGCCAGGCCAGCGCAAATTGCTCCAGATATTCACCTACCTCGTCATTCTGGGTGAGGAATGGCGAGGCGAATTCTTCCAGCGCGGGCTCGTTGCGGATCAACTCAGGCTCAAGACCGATCGATGAAATCCGGTACGAAAGCACCAGTATAGCATCCAGGATGCCGCGCAGCGGGGCAGGCAAGTTATCATCGGCCGGCTGCTCGTCAAAACGCAGCGCCGCCAGCAGCTCCAGCCAGACTGCATCCGGCACGGCTGACACCCAGACATCGTCATCCTGCCGGATAAAAATCAGCGCAAGAATATCTTTGAGATAGCCTGTGTCAATGGCGTCCGGCAATATTTTATGACTGATACGCCGATGCAATTCCGAAAAAAAGCCGGTGTTGGGCAATACCCCCGATTCAACATACAGAGGAACCGGCTTGCGCGTGCCGAGCAGTTCGAACAGCGCATTGCGCAGGACGCTGCGCAATTCCGGGCGCCTGCCGAGTATGTGGCAAAACGCCTGTATCATGTGCACAGCATGGTCGGTATCGCGAGCCTTGCGCGGGCGAATTTTGGCGACCAGCATGGCGATTAGCGTCGCCGGATCGCCACTGTCCTGAAGATATTGTTGTAGCAGTGCTTCCATATAGTTAACGGCTCATTTTTTTATAACAAATCGGGTCGCAACTCAACACAGATGTTGTCCGAGATTTTGTATCTTCTTGAATATCTGCAATTGTTAAGGGTTGCCGGATACCTGCCCTCAAACACAAGGCTGTCAGGATACAACAGAACGCTGCGGACAGGTGTCGGACAAGCCTCGAGAGACGAAATCGCGTGATGTTGCCGATGTCCGTCAGATTAGACGATGGACTATGGGGATTTGAATGATTGCTCTGCCGCTTGACGGGGTGATCACGTCGATTTGACTGATGATGTCATGGTTCAGATGCCCCGTGTCGACGTGGACAGCCATGATTCCCAGTTGCGGTAGAGCGCAATAATCAGCATTATTACAGCGCATGACAACAGCTTCCCGTACCGGTGCTGGCCGATGACGGTTGCACCTAGCTGCCCATGAACTTGCAATATTCTACGCCAGAAAGCTGTCGTTGAAGTCTTTAGTGGGCAGATGGCGTTGTAGGATTGTCAGATGGCATACCAAACAGCCAAGTAATGACAGACCGTACCACCCAGCACAAATACATGCCATGCAAGGTGTCCATAACGCAATCGTCCGTCAGTTGCAAAGAAGGCCACCCCGACGGTGTAACAAATTCCGCCCGCGAGCAGCCATAGCAGTCCTCGCGCAGGCATCAGGGCGTACATAGGTTTGATGGCGATCAGGATCAGCCACCCCATGACCAGATACAACCCGGTCGAAATAACCGGATGCTCAATTTTATTGAACACCTTCAACGTCAATCCAATGGCGGCAAGCCCCCATATCATCCCGAACAATGTCCAACCCCATGCTCCGTGCAATACGCCCAAAGTGAATGGAGTGTAGGTTCCCGCAATGAGCAGATAGATCATGGAATGATCGATTACGCAAAAAAGATTTTTTAATGGTGTCCGCGGCAAGGCATGATAAATGGTAGAAGCCAGATAAAGCAGAATCATAGTTGTGGAAAAAATTGAACTGCCGACGATATACCCAACATCGCCGTAGTGTGCAGCATGCACGATGAGTATCGGCGTTCCGGCAATCGCTGCAAATAAGCCAATGCCATGACTGATACTGTTGATGGCTTCTTCCTTGCGGGATTGATCGCGCTCAAGCTTTACGAATGGGATGGTCACTATATTCAACTCATTTTGCACTTAGCTTTGTTCAGACTTGTCGACCTAGAAGCATATGCTGGATTCTGTGTATTTGTGAAGGGTTGTCACAACCCTTCACAAATACACAAAGCACAGCTTCTTCATACCACTCTCACTGCCGGAAAGTGGCCGAGTGCGACTGTCGCATTGGCACACAGCTGCCCATCGAATCTTGCAATAGCCTACCCGAAAGCTGCAATGGGGGCTTTGCATTTTGCTTTATCCCCTGTGCGCCGCCGAGTAGCGCAGGCTGGTCAGGGGATTTCGGCAAGGACTGATGAAACAACTGATAGAACAACTC
>JAJXTL010000041.1 GCA_021783855.1 Pseudomonadota bacterium | reverse complement strand
ACCAAAAATTTGCACGACCTCTAACCGACACCTTCCAACTCGAATTTTCTTTCATCATCAGGGGTGGCTGCAACTGCAATGCCCGTTAGATGAAAAATAAAACCGTACTCGCGTCAAAGCACAATGTGGTTGTTATTTGGCAGCTGTTTAAGATTTGCACGTTTCATTGTCAATTATCGTCATTACCGCAGGCGAGTGGCTTGACTTACAAAGATGCATGGCATTTAGCCAGACTGACGCCGAACTAAATATCGAGCATGGCTAGCGCATGCTGTACGCTGAAACCCTCTTAAAAGTGTTTTATCCCAATCATCAATCACATCTGCCGACAATTTTTTATGATCGCGATCAATATGACAGCAACTGGAATATCGCTACGACACCAGATGATCAATGGTGTGATGACACAGCATACTGAAGTGGATGCCGCGATTAATCTATGGGAGCAAATGGCGATCCAACTCATTGCACTTGTCGGTGAAGATGGTTTCAATTCTCTTTATACGCGCAGCGTATTTCTTAGTCAGTCAACATTCCCCTGGCTCGCGGAAAGCTCACTGCCACTCTGGACTGATCACAGGTTCGCAAATTTAAAAACGAGCCTTGATGGGCAAATGCCAGCACAAGCCGTCAAAGCGAGCAGTCTTTTACTGATCACTTTCACCGATATTCTGGCATCGTTGATTGGCGAGCCGTTAACAGCACGTGTTTTGAAGACAGCCTGGGGCGTCGAGGCATTTTTTGACAAGCATACCGTTTCCGATAGCGACGAAAATATTTTATCCGCGCACACCAAGGAATTCAAAAATGAGTAACAAGATAAGCATACGTCGTCTTCCAACTGGCGTACCCGGTCTGGACAGCCTGTTGGGCGGCGGTATTCCGGAATTCTCGTTTAACCTGATTGCAGGCACGCCGGGCAGCGGAAAAACAACGCTCGCCCACCAGATCATGTTCTCGCAGGCAAACCCGAATAATCGGGCGCTGTTCTTCACGGTACTCGGGGAACCTGCTTTGAAGATGCTCCGTTATCAACAGCAATTTCAATTCTTTGATATCGATAAAATTAATGAATCGATCCGCTATGTCAATCTGTCTGCCGACCTCATGGAGGGAGATTTTGAACGCGTATTGTCACGCATAGCCGAAGAAGTGAAAAACTATGCGCCCAGCCTTGTATTCGTTGACTCGTTTCGATCCGTTGTGCAGTCGGCAAAGCAGATGAAACAGGGAGTCTCTGAGTTACAACATTTCGTTCAGCAACTGGGTATGCAGATGACGAGCTGGCAGGCAACCACTTTTTTGATCGGTGAATATTTGACGCCGGAATCAGAGTCCAGCCCTGTCTTTACCGTGGCAGATGGCGTCCTGTGGCTTTCGCAGAACTTGCAGCACAATTCAACGGTGCGCAAGATGCAGGTCGTCAAAATGCGCGGTCAGGCTCAGGTTCCTGGTTTGCATACGTTCCGTATCAGTAATGAAGGTATTCAGGTTTTTCCGCGTGCCATTATCAAACATGATGCAACGGCTGCTGCTGAAATCAAGGTCGTCACTAGGGATGAACGTATTCCGATGGGAGTTGCCGGACTGGACGAAATGCTGGGTGGCGGCTTGCCGGCTGGATATTCGCTACTCGTGGTCGGGCCATCCGGCTCCGGGAAAACCATATTGTCGACGGAGTTTCTCGCCGAAGGGGTACGCCGTGGCGAACCCGGTGTGATTGCAGCATTTGAGAAGAGCCCCAGTCAACTGCTGAACAATAAGTTGCAAGAACTGATTAAGGCGGGGCAAGTCGGGGTGATCAACACTCGCTCCCTGGATCTGTCGATTGATGAGACCTTGCATGATTTGATCGCAATGATTAATAAAATGCAGGCCAAGCGCGTCGTCATCGATTCCCTGTCCGGATTTGAGCTGGCACTGGCACCCGAGTTTAGCGAAGATTTTCGCGGGTCACTGTACAGACTGATTGCCGAGCTGACCGATATGGGTGTGACCATCTTAATGACCTCGGAACTGGAAGACCGTTACACCGATCTGCGTTTCAGTCCTTTTGGCAGCGCGTTTCTCGCTGATGCGATTATCGTGCAGCGTTATGTCGAAATCGATGGCCAGTTCAAGCGCGTATTCTCGGTGATTAAAGTCCGCGGCAGCAATCACATCAAGGACATTCGTTTGTTTGATATCACAGATGAGGGCATCATTATTGGCGAGACCTTATCTGGTTATGCCGGAATCATGTCGGGCCGGCCCACGGTCGGCCCGTAACAAAAAAGCGATTCAGTTATTGGTGAAGCTGATGAACAAAACTGACGATGATTGCCATGCCGACAATCCGGTTCCTGTGACGGGGCAGGACAGGCTGCATATTGTCCGCAGACCCGATAGAAGGGGCGGGCCAGTCATGGGCGATGAAGAGGACATTTCAATCCGTGATCAATTAGTCACTCTTCGGGAAGAAGCCGCGCATTTGCGTGAGGAAGCGGCTACCTCGCGCGAGCGCGAAATTCGTGCCGCAGAAATAACCCAGGCAGTCTCTGATGATCATTTGATGCTGATGCAGCGAGCAAACTCAAACCTGATCACCTCTGCCATTGAAGCACAGACACTGGCCGCGCAACTCCAAACCACCAAGGACCAGATGGAGCATCTGGCCCATCACGATGTGCTCACTGATTTACCCAATCGTATGCTCTTGCAAGACCGGCTTGGCCAGGCAATTGAGTTGGCCCGCCGTCAAGGCAGAAAACTCGCGGTGATGTTTATGGATCTGGATCGATTCAAGCACATCAACGACTCCCTGGGGCATGCAATTGGCGATCAACTGTTACAGTCTGTCGCCCAACGCTTGTCGGCTTGTGTGCGTCACTCGGATACCGTCAGTCGCCAGGGGGGAGATGAGTTCGTGCTGCTGCTTTCCTATATTGAACACGTAGAAGACGCGCTGCATTCTGCGCAAAAAATACTTGCGGCCATCGCACTGTCACACCGCATCGGCCAACACGATCTGCATATCAGCGCGAGCATCGGCATCAGCCTCTTCCCTGACGACGGGCTGGATGCTGAAACACTGATCGAGAGTGCCGACACCGCGATGTATTCCGCCAAGGAAAACGGACGCAATAATTTCAAATTTTTCGAGCAGAATATGAATGTCCTGGCTGTCCAGCGGCAATCCATCGAGGCCGGCCTGCGCCGGGCTTTGGATCGACAGGAATTTGTATTGCATTACCAGCCAAAAATAAATCTTCATAGCGGCACGATTGTCGGCGTTGAGGCGCTCATCCGCTGGCAGCATCCGGAGCTGGGACTGCTGCCGCCGGCGCAATTCATCTCAATTGCTGAGGATTGCGGGTTGATTCTGCCGATAGGCCGCTGGGTGCTGCTTGAAGCCTGTCGTCAGAGCAAGGCTTGGCAGACTGCGGGCCTTGCGCCGATCACTGTCGCAGTCAACACCTCAGCACTTGAATTGCACGCCAAAGATTTTTTAGAAAATGTACACGCAACCCTTGATGATACCGGCTTGGCACCGCGCTATCTGGAACTCGAGTTGACCGAAAGCGTCCTCATGCGGGATGCCGAGTCTACCGGTGTATTGCTGCATGCGCTCACAGACCTAGGCGTAAAGCTTGCGGTAGATGACTTTGGCACTGGTTATTCCAGCCTGAGTTATCTGAGACGTTTTCCTATCGACACCCTAAAAATCGACCAGTCATTCGTGAACCAAATAACCAGCAATCTGGACGATGCCGCCATCGTCAGTGCCGTGATCAGCATGAGTAAAAGTCTCAAGCTGCGCGTCATTGCGGAGGGCGTGGAAACAGAAGAGCAATTTGCATTTCTTCTGTCCCAGCATTGCGACGAGGGGCAGGGTTTTTACTTCAGCAAAGCCGTTGATGCGGAGGCGTTTGTCGAATTGCTTGGTGCCACACCCTACGCTGTCAGCTGACAACAGATGGATGCGACTGCTGGAGTTGGTGTCCAGTAGCGGAGTGCGCTAAAGAAACCTTCCTGATTTAAGCTTGCCTCAAGTTCCGCTATACGCCACATAGCTGCACTTCAAAAGCATCTTCGCGAATGACTCTTGTCTCGTGAGCTGCCCATCGCCAGTATCCGGTTCCGGGTGGCAAAAATTTAGATTCTCCCATCAAAAAATTGGTAGCTTGAATTTACGTAGAATTGAATCTACCAAGTGTTTGTGCGCCATCATTTTGTTTCAGAATTTGCATGATTGCTCTTGATCTTATATATCGTTTTGATATAGTCCGCGCATGCACATCATATCTATCAAAATGCTTCGTGATTTCTGGCAGAAACATCCTGAAGCGGAAAAGGTATTGCGTGAGTGGCACACGGTTGTTGAGCATACAGAGTTTATGGATTTTAATCATGTCCGTGAATTTTTAACTCTGCCGACTATGTGCCGCCCTATACCGTCTTTGATGTGGGCGGAAATAACTATCGCTTAGTGGTTATCGTCAGATACAGGTTCAAAAAAGTCTTTGTGCATAGGGTGATGACACACAGGGAATACGATAACTGGAACAAACTCTATCGGAAAGGCAAAGGCTAATTATGCGCGCTACACATACCCAGTTTGATATCCGGGGTATTCAAACTTCTTGGCAAGCCTTTGATGAAATGGCGCATTTGCATCCTATACAAAATGAGGAGGACTATGATCGAATGGTGGCGCTCATGAATTCTTTATTGGACGCCACCGGCAATGATGAAGATCATCCGCTGGAGGGCTTGCTTAATTTAGTTGCCGATATGGTGTCCAACTACGAGAAAGATCACTATGCTATTGAGGCTGCAACGCCGAAGGACACCTTGCGTTTTTTAATGGATGCTCGTGGATTAAAGCAAGAAGACTTGTCGGTCATTGTGCCACAAAGCAACCTGTCGGCTATATTGGCAGGAAAACGTAAAATAAGCGCAACGCTGGCTGGGAAATTAGGTAAATTCTTCGGAATAAGCCCTGCCGTATTCATCGCAGCTTAAAAAGTAATTGTCCATTTCAAACGTAAAAGTAATTGGTACCTCAACGTCTCAAGTAAGCATCTAAAATATACGCAGGATTTTCGGGAAGAATCGTGCGCTGCCTAACCTAATTTTCTTGCTAGCTTCAGTGTGTCAAGATGTGTGTACCGTTTCACCATTTCCGCATTGCTGTGCCCTGTGATGCTTTGTACTTCAAGCATATATGGACGCCCCCGGAACTGCAATAGCTTTCAATCGGTTTTGAACAGAAACAGGTAAAGATTGCTGCCATATATTCGGACTTTGATTGCGGTGCAACACCGCTGTCCCTGATGGAATCCGCTGGTTGGGGCTCTATCATTCCGGCGCACTCTGAGTGCAATAACAATTGCGAGCTTACCCGACCACGGTCTAACCTGTTCTGCCATCACTTCATGATTGCCTGTGCAATCGCTGGAAACGCTCCTTCTTGCTACTTAAATCATCGATCCTGCCGACGGGTTTTTACTCAACCGACTGGATTATGCTGCGGTGGGTTGTACCGCAGTGTAATCCGGGCGGAACTTGCTCTGTTTGGTCAGCAGCGCCCACACGGTACGCGCGTTCTTGTTCGCCAGGGCGACCGCCGCCACGTTCTTGTTGCGCCGCGCCAGCAGGCGTTGCGCCCAGACACTGGTTGTGTCCTGCTTGCCTTCAACATATTGAAGCACTGAACGCACGCCGTGTATCAGCAGCGTGCGCAAATAGGTGTCGCCGCGCTTGCTGATGCCCAGCAGCACCGATTTGCCGCCGCTGGAGCACTGCCTGGGCACCAGACCCAGCCACGCTGCCAGTTCCCGCCCGCTGGCAAAGTTTTTCGCATCACCGATTGTGGCAACCAGCGCACTGGCCGTGAGGGGGCCGATGCCGGGTATCTCGGTCAGCTTTTTGCCGAGCTCGTTGCTGGCGAGCTCCTGTTTAATTTCTTTGTCCAACGCGATCACCTGACTGTCGAGTGCCTTGAAGTTTTCAGTCAGACGATCAATCAATCCCCTCATGCTGCCGGGCAAGCCGTTCTCGGCATCTTCCAGTATATCCGGCACACGCTTGCAGATATGGCTGATCCCCTGCGGCATGATCAGACCGTATTCACTGAGCAGTCCGCGTATCTGATTGCCTTGTGCGGTACGCGCCTTGATAAATCCTTGCCGAGCACGATGAAGCGACGCCGCAGCTGGTTGTTCCCCGTTCTTGATCGGCACGAAGCGCATGTTGGGGCGCGCGACCGCTTCGCAGATGGCTTCAGCATCGCGCGCATCGTTCTTGTTGCTCTTCACATACGGCTTCACAAATTGCGGCGCCATCAGTTTGACCGTGTGACCGTATTCCGTCAGCTTGCGCGCCCAGTAGTGCGCGCTACCGCAGGCTTCCATGCCTATCAGGCAGGGTTCAAGGTTAGCAAAGTACGGCAGTATCTCGCCGCGCTTTAAGGCGCGACGCGCCACGGGCTTTTCGTGAGCATCCGCGCCGTGTACCTGAAATATATTCTTTGCCAAATCAAGGCCTATCGTAGTAATCTTCATTTCGGATGCCCCTTCCCTTTGGTGGTTAGTTAACATCTCCACTTTGGCACAAAGATGCCGTTCCGGAAAGTGGGCGTCCATTACATTATTTAGAGCCCTTCGACGGAGTTTACCCTGAGTGAAGTCGAATGGGCTCAGGGCAGGCTCCGAGATAAATCTAACTATTTGATTTATAAGGATATTTCTCTGCGTTCGGAATGGCAGAATAAATCAGTGTTACCCCAGTAAAAGATGACAGTACAAATAATACCTTTCACAGTGTGAGCGCAATTTCCTTCAGTGCCTCGGGTGACAAACAGGCCGCCCGGATATGCTTTGCCGTGGGCAGTTTGACATAGTGTTTCGATGTGGCGCGCAGATAGCTGGGATCGTAGTGCAGGGTGAGCAACTCGCCCACCATGGTCGCAAAATCGCCCTCGCGGATCAAGGTCGTCCAGCGCTCCAGCTGCTTTTCACCGTGAAAACGGTGCAAGGCCTGCAAATGTGCGATGAGCTGTTCCGGGTTGGCTATGTAATATTGGTAGTCTTCCAGCAGCCCGGCTACGCGAGTAGCCATCGGCGTCTCCATGATCAGGCAGTCGCTCGCATGCATCGCAACAATCAGCGCAGGGGGCAGTGTGATCAGACCGATCTTGTTGCTTTCGGCTTCCACATAGACTGGCCTCGCCGGGTCGAGCTTCTGCAGGGCGCTGAGCAGTGCGCTGTCGAACCCTTTCTGCGAGGGTTGCGGCAGCTCGGGCAGTCTGCCCAGTACCGAACCGCGATGCTGCGCCAGAAGCTCAAGGTCGAGCGCCTGTCTGCCCTGTTCGACAAGGACTGACAGCAAGCGGCTCTTGCCTGAACCTGTCGGGCCGCAAATCACCTGCCAGGTATAATTTTGCGGCAGTGCCTCCAGTTGATCCAGTACATAGCGTCTGTAGGTTTTGTAACCGCCATCCAGCTTGTGCGCCGCCCAGCCGACCTGCGCCAGTATGATGCTCATCGCGCCGCTGCGTTGCCCGCCTCGCCAGCAATAGATCAGCGGTCGCCATGACTTCGGATGACCTGAAAAGCGGGTTTCCAGATGGTGCGCTATGTTTTTCGCGACCATCGCCGCGCCCACTTTTCGGGCCTCGAAGGGTGATTTTTGTTTGTACAAGGTACCGACGATGACGCGCTCCTCATCGGAGAATACCGAGCAGTTGATCGCACCGGGAAGGTGATCTTCTGCATACTCACTCGGGGTGCGTACGTCGATAATTTCGTCAAACTGGTCGAGCTGTGATAGGTTTGCGGTTCTGAATAGCATATCTAATGAGGAACCCATGTCGGAAATAGTAATAAAGCTGACTCAATTGTCTCATGGCGGCGGCTGCGGTTGCAAAATAGCGCCCGCGTTGTTGCAACAAATTTTAGGCGACGTTAAACATAAGCTGCCTTATCCCGATCTTCTGGTTGGCACGGAGACCAGCGATGATGCGGCGGTATACCGTCTGAATGACAGTCAGGCCATCATCGCGACCACCGATTTTTTCATGCCCATTGTCGATGATCCTTTCGATTTCGGCCGTATCGCTGCCACCAATGCCTTGTCAGATGTGTACGCGATGGGCGGTGTGCCCATTATGGCGCTGGCGATAGTCGGCATGCCGATCAACAAGTTGCCCATAGCGGCGATTCGTGCCATTCTGGACGGGGGCGAGTCGGTCTGCCGTGCGGCAAACATTCCGTTGGCGGGCGGGCATTCAATCGACGCGCCGGAACCGATTTACGGCCTGGTGGCCTTGGGTATCGTGCACCCTGACCGGCTCAAGAAAAACAGCAATGCCAAAAATGGCGATGTGCTGATACTCGGCAAGGGACTCGGGGTGGGTATCATGGCGGCTGCCTTGAAGAAGGGCGCACTGTCGGATGAAGGGTACGCGCAACTGATAGAGAATACCACCAGGCTCAATATCGTAGGTATGGCGCTGTCCGGCATGGCTTCCGTGCATGCGATGACCGATGTGACTGGATTTGGCCTGTTGGGACACTTGCTGGAAATGTGTCGCGGGGCGGAGCTGACTGGCGAAGTTGAATTTAATCGCGTGCCGATTTTGTCCGCTGCGCTGCCGTTGGCCCAGGCAGGTTACGGCCCCGGTGCGATTGAACGCAATATGGAAAGCTATGGTCGTGAGGTGCACTTTGCCGATGACATGGCGCTCTGGCAGCAGCGCCTGCTGGCCGATGCGCAAACCAGCGGCGGCTTGCTGGTGTCTGTCGCGCCTGAGGCGGTCGATGAAGTGCTGGCCTGTTTTCAACAGGCCGGATTCAGTCAGGCAGCCGCGATCGGTACGATGAAAAACGGTGTGGCCGGTGTGGTGGTGAACTAGCGGTTAACGGGGGTAAAACGGCAGGGTTTTTAAACATACAATTGATTTTCTGAACAGATTGAGAGTATGCTACCCGCCTTATTCGAGAAAGAGGAGGACACAATGAATATCAATCCCAGTGCATCTTTGCTATCGAATGCCAGCGATGCAGTTGGCATGACGATGCTTAAAAAATCCATCGATATTGAAGCGCAAAGTGTGGCGGCATTGGTCAATTCGATTCCGCAACCTGCTGCAAAATTGCCGACTAATCTGGGCCAGAATATCAATACAACGGCTTGATTCTTAAAATCCGTGTTTAAATCGATTCGTGGGCAATCACGGTTTTCAGGCTGATCTGGGCCGGTAGACCGACTGGCTTTCAGGGTGGTTGACTATAATGGAAGCGGGTAGATGGATAAGTTTATGGAAGATCCGGCGATTGCGGCGCAGTTGCTGGAGGCGCATCCCGACTACCGGGTGATACGCAGGATTTTGCCCCGAGCTTCATTTTATGAAGATGGGGGGCAAACGCTGTCCAGGGGCGTCGTCATCGATACGGAGACGACCGGCATCAACCCGGACAAGGATGCGATCATCGAACTGGGCATGGTGTTGTTCGAATACGATCATCAGACGGGCCGCGCATACCGGGTGCTGGCATCCTTCGATCAGCTGGAAGATCCGGGTTTTCCCGTTCCGCCTGAATCGACGGTTGTACACGGCATCACCGATGAGATGGTGGCCGGCCGGCGCATCGATGATAAGGGCGTTGCGAAATTTCTCGAAGGCGTCACTCTGGTTGTTGCGCATAACTCAAAATTCGACCGGGTATTTCTCGAAAAGCGCCTGCCGATCTTTGAATCGCTGCCCTGGGGGTGTTCGCTGGCTCAGGTGGATTGGAGCGGGGAAGGCATAGGGTCGGCCAAGCTTGATTATATCGCCTACCAGTATGGGTTTTTCTATGAGGCGCATCGTGCAGAAGGCGATTGTTTCGCCTTGCTGGAAATATTGCAGCAGCCGCTGCCCAGATCGGGTGAACTGGTGCTCAGTGCTATCCTGAGCAGTCTGGCTCTGAAGAGTTATCAGATTTATGCAATCGGCTCGCCTTTCGAAACCAAGGATATTCTGAAGGCGCGTGGTTATCGATGGGATGGCGATAAAAAGTGCTGGCATCTTACGCTGACCGGAGACGACGCGATCAAGGCCGAGGTGGCGTGGTTAAAGAGCAGTGTTTATGGGGGCAGGAAAGCCAGGGTGGAAATTGAAGTCCACAACTGCATGACCCGTTTCTCAAACCGGGCAGGCAATCGGGCGACAAGAGAGATATAATTCCGCCGGTATTTTTTCGACCGGCAACAGCCGCTTACCGGCTTGCTTGCAAGCTATCTGAACGAGGTTAACCATGAGTAATTATTCCTACAACGTCGAGGAAGAGAGTTTCGACGAATTGGTGGTGGCGGCATCGCACGAGATTCCCGTGCTGGTGGATATCAGTGCGGACTGGTGCGCGCCGTGCAAGGTGTTGGCGCCGTTGCTGCACAAGATGGTCAACGCATATGACGGCCGGTTTATTCTGGGTATTGTGGATGCCGACGAAAATATGAAAATCGCCGGACGTCACAAGGTGCGCGGCTTTCCTACGGTCATCGCCTATAGCCACGGCGTGGAGGTGAACCGTTTTCACAGTTCGCAGACGGAAGGTTTTCTGCGCGAGTTCATCGATCGTCTGATCGAGCAGCACAGTTCGACACGAGTGACGGCGTAACCGGCAAGGCGATCAGACGCTTCAGCGGCTTCATGTTGTACCTGAATCTGCCTTATACGCCGTCGGGCAGCTCAGAGCCGGAAGCTTTTTTCCATGTTGTGCAAATCAGCCGCAAGCTTGCGCAGTTCGGATACCGACAGCACGGTGTTTTTGATGGTGGTTTCGGTTTTAACTGTAAAGGCTGCAATTTGCTCGGCTTTATCGGATATCTCGTTGGTTGCAGCGCTTTGTTGTGTCAAGGCGGATGCGATTTCTCCCACGATCTGCTCGACTTTTTTTGAATTCAGCGTGATCTCTTCAATAGCCAACCCTGCCTGATTCCCCAGCGTGACGCCGCGGGCTGTGAGTTCTACGCCGGAAGCCAGGGAGAAAGTCGCCTGCTGAATGCCGTGGTGGGTTGCACTGATTACCTGGGCAATTTCACGGGTGGCCTGGGTAGTGCGTTCTGCGAGCTTGCGCACCTCGTCTGCGACGACTGCGAAGCCGCGGCCTTGCTCGCCTGCACGTGCAGCTTCGATGGCCGCATTGAGCGCCAGCAAATTGGTCTGATCGGCGATTTGCTGGATGGTGCTGACGATGGCGGCTATCTTGTTGGATTGATTGTCCAGATCTCGCATGATGGAAGATGAACTTTCTACTGAAGCCGAGATCGTTTTTATTTCGCTGATCACCTGATTAACGATGTCGGCGCCACTGCCGGACTGCTCGCAGGATAGCCTGACCACCCGATAGGCATCATCGCCGTGAGCAGCTACCTGATCTATGCTCAGGCTGAGTTTGGTAATTGCAGACGAAATCGAGGCGGTAGCGTCCTCTTGCAGCAAGGTTTGTTGCAGGATATTGTCGGCGTCCTCGGACATGTTGCCGGATGCGAGCACGATCTTGTCCGAGGTGATCATGATATCCCTGACCATCTGCGACAGCCGTCCGCGCATCTCCTGTACGGCGCTCAGGATGCTGCTCTCGTCGCAGGAAATCTGGTCGGTATCGGAAAAGTCTCCTTTTGCCAGGTTTCTGACCTTGGTTACCACCATTTCAGGTTCACCGCCGAGTTGACGACAAAGTCCACGGGTCAGTCTTGTCGCGAAGAACAAACCCATGAAAATGCTTACCGCTGTCAGTCCGTAGACGATGCGTTCGGATTTTTCGGTGGAGGAGAGCATGTCCTGTCTGACGATATTGCTTTGTTCATACCGTTCCTTGATGGCATCCAACAGTTTCTGTCGGATTTCCCGCCAGGCAGGTGTTTCCTCCTTATTCAGCACTGTCACCGCTGCGGTCAGGCCATTCGCAGTTGCTTCAGACAGAACTTTTTCAATTATCTTGTTGCGGCGAGCCTGCATCACAGATATATCCGTTGCGAGCGCAGCCAGTTTGACATCTTCTCCGGCAGTTTTTTTTGTCAGTGATAGTTGTTCGTCGAATGCCATCATCGCATCATCGAGGTTTTTCTTCGCTTTGATGTTGTCAGGATCAAAAACCATGTTGCGCAGCGCCTGCCCTTGTTGCAAGCCTTGTGCATACATGCCTTCCAGAGCTTGCAGGCGGATCATGTCCAATTCGATGAAAGAAGAGAAGGCGTTGCGTGTGTTATTCAACGCGTACAGCGCGAAACCGAGTGCAATGGTGAAGATCAGTAAAGAACCTCCTATTTGTGCCAGTACCCGGGTGCGGAAGTTCATGTGGGTGACTCCATAATTGGCTGATTAAAAGACGCAATGCCTGGCGGACTGCTATTTCGCCGCATCTTGAAATGAATTTTTATATTATGAATTTATATCGGCAAAAAATAGTATTACTTTATAGTTGGCTTCGTTTTATTTTCATGAGTTAAATCACCCTGAGCGATTTCACATGGAAGCAGGGGCGGGTCAACGGTTTGCCGCATCTTCGATAACTTTGAGGAAATCATCGCCGTAGCGCGCAAGCTTGCCTTGCCCGATGCCGCTGATGCGAGATAGTTCGTTCAGGCTGCCGGGTCGCTGATCGTGCATTTCCAGCAGGGTGTTGTCGTGGAAAATCACATAGGGCGGCACCCCCTGTTCACGCGCCAGTGCCATTCGACATGCCTTGAGGGCCAGCCACAGACGATCTTCATTGGCGCCGCTGAACGGCTCCCGCGATTTGCCTGCGCGCTCGGTGCGAACGGGTTTTCGTTTTGCCGGCTCTGCATCGCGACGCAGCGATATGGCTTGTTCGCCTCTTAAAACCGGGCGGGCGGCCTCAGTCAGACGCAGCCCGCCATAGGCTTCGATGTCCGCCTCTAAAAATCCCCCAGCGATCAGCTGACGGAATACGCCGCTCCATTGCTGCTGGGTCAATTCCCGACCGATGCCAAAGGTGGACAGTTGCTGATGGTCGAATTGTTCTATTTTCGCTGTGGTTTTGCCCAGCAGCACATCGATCAGGTGGCCGACGCCGAAGCGCTGTCCGGTACGATACACGCATGACAAGGCCATTTGCGCTTCGCGGCTAGCATCCCAGGTTTGTACCGGCGTGAGGCAGTTGTCGCACTCGTCGCAAGCGCCCGGATGCGCCTCGCCGAAATAGCGCAGGATGGTCTGGTGGCGGCAGGCGGTGGATTCGCAGAAACCCAGCAGCGCATCGAGTTTTTGCAACTCCACGCGTTTACGTTCTTCGGGTGCCTCGCCCTGGCTTAACATTTGCCGCATCGATACCACATCGCCCAGGCCGTAGGCCATCCAGGCATCGGCTGGCAGGCCGTCGCGCCCGGCGCGCCCGGTTTCCTGATAATAGCCTTCCATGCTCTTGGGCAGGTCGATATGAGCCACAAAGCGCACGTTGGGCTTGTCTATGCCCATGCCGAACGCGACGGTGGCGACCATGATTACACCTTCTTCGCGCAGGAAACGGCTTTGATTTGCAGCACGGGTGGCGGCATCCAGACCTGCATGATAGGGCAGCGCATCCCAGCCGAGTTCTTTCAACCTGGCCGCCGTTTCATCGACGCGACGGCGCGACAGGCAATACACGATGCCAGCGTCATTCGCATGTTCCTTGTCAATAAAATCTTGCAACTGATTGAGCGCCGAGACTTTATTCGTAACACGATAACGGATGTTCGGACGATCGAAGCTGGATACGAACTCGCGCGCGTTCTCCAGCGACAGTCTTTCGATGATCTCTCGACGGGTCGGCGCATCCGCTGTGGCAGTCAGCGCGATGCGCGGAACTGCGGGGAAGCGTTCTCTCAATATGGTCAGTTCCCGATATTCCGGACGGAAGTCATGCCCCCATTGCGAGACGCAATGCGCCTCGTCGATGGCAAATAACGCGAGTGATGAACGCTCAAGCAGGGCCAAAAAGCCGGCGTTGAGCAAACGCTCGGGTGCTACATAGAGCAAATCGAGTTCGCCGCGCAGCAATCTGCTTTGCACCTCGCGTGCCGTGTCGGCGGACAGGCTGGAATTCAGGTAGGCCGCCTTTACGCCGAGTTGCCTTAGCGCATCGACCTGGTCCTGCATCAGCGCGATCAGCGGCGATACCACGATCCCCACCCCCGGCCTTAGCAGCGCGGGAATCTGGTAGCACAGCGATTTGCCGCCGCCGGTCGGCATCAGTACCAGCGCATCGCCGCCGTCTGTAATTTGTTCAACGATGGCCTGTTGCTCGCCGCGAAAGCTGGCGTAGCCGAAAACGTCATGGAGGATTTTTTGTGCGGGTGAAGTCATGGATATTCTGATTTAAAGTAGGTGCGCAGGGTAATACGCCTTCAGCGGTAAAAATGATAACATTCGACGCTGCGTTAAGGAAACGCTGAACAAATCACCCGTTCGCCCTGAGCTTGTCGAAGGGTTTATGTAATAACTTGATTATTAATGATTTAATCCGGTAATGGTTCGACAGGCTCTGGTGAAACAACTAAGTTCTGACTAAGCACGATAAACCAGTGCAAGTCATCACTTAACCACGAACGGATTAAATCAGCGCTGCGTTAAGTCTTGAAACAGGAAAATAAATTGAAGCAATCAACGGAAAATCTGGTCGAGGTCAGCAATCTGCATTTTGCCTATGGTAAACGGCAGGTGCTCAAGGGTATCAATCTCACTATCCCGCACGGTAAAGTAGTGGCGATACTCGGCGTGAGCGGATGTGGCAAAAGTACCTTGTTGCATCATTTCGGCGGACAACTCAAACCGTCGAGCGGCAGCGTCAAAGTGCTGGGAAAAGTGATCCATGAACTGGGTAACGACGATCTGTATGCGATGCGCCGTGAAATGGGCATGATGTTTCAGGTAAGCGGTCTGTTCACCGATTTGACGGTGTATGACAATCTGGCCTTTCCGATGCGTGAGCATACCGATTTGTCGGAGGAGATGATACGCGATCTGGTGCTGATGAAGCTTCAGGCGGTCGGTCTGCGTGGTGCGCATGGTCTGATGCCCAAAGATCTGTCGGGCGGCATGGAACGCCGTGTGGCACTGGCAAGGGCCATTGCGCTCGACCCTACGCTGATCATCTACGATGAACCTTTCGCAGGACTCGACCCGATCTCGCTCAATATCATCGCCAACTTGATCCGGAAATTGAACGATGCGTTAGGCGTCACCTCGGTGGTGGTTACCTACGACATGTCCGAGTCACTCAAAATTGCCGATTACGTGTATTTCATCCATGACGGGGTGGTAGTGGCGCAAGGTGAGGCAGCTGAAATGCTTGAATCCAGTGATCCGTTCGTTCATCAGTTCATCCACGCTGAGCCCGACGGGCCGGTGCCCTTTCAGTATCCGAGCCGTCCCTATGCGGAAGATATTTGACGCCGGTGATGTTAATGTGAAACCCGCATGGCAGAGAGGCTAACGAGATGCCTTTAACCGTCTGCAAAAAATGCGACAAAATTTTTTCAGCAGGGGCCAAGTCGTGTCCATATTGTGGCGCTGTCATACCACGGGATGTTCAGGTCAGTTTCAACGCAAAGGTTATCAGGAACGCATTCATAGGCTTTCTCTTGCTGGGTTTTTTGACGCTCGCTCTGGTTATAAGCAATTCCAGGAAAAGCGACGCAAATGTTGACGCCGTCCCTGCACAAACCTGCCAGACTTCAAGCTGCCCGGGTGGGACACGCGCTGTCACTTTACCCTTGCAGCAGGAACCCTACTACACCTGCAAGAGTGGCGAGTTGTCCGATTATGCAAATTATGTTTTGAGCGTGATGCGTGCGCAGGTGAGTTTTGCGGGAATCCCGCCCAAACTATCCAGTCAAACCGGCGAGCCGGAGGTTCAAGGCAAGGAACGATTATTTCTCGATCAGTACAGGGCGAAGGCGGGCGTTTTATCGTTTTACGAGGCTTTATCCAAATGCTACAGAGGGATAGGCCATTTAAACGTGATGGTCATTTTCAACCCGCAGGAGGGCGGCAGTATTTATGTGGCAGAGGAAGAAAATCAGGATAATAAATTCTGGCTGCCCAGAGCGAAATTGAGCAGTCGGTAGAGAGGCGCTTCAAGGGTGCTTTTGTGCCGAGACTTTGTCATAATATGGCATCCGGCATCACGGTCCGGCACCTGTCGTCCGGAAGCGAATCAGCCGGGTGTTAGTTGCCGATGGTAATACTCGATCAGGCTGTTGGTCGACTGGTCATGGTTCGATTTGACTGACTCATCGAGCAATTCCGGCAGGATACGCCCGGCCAGTTGTTTGCCCAGTTCCACACCCCACTGATCGAAGGAATTGATGTTCCATACGATACCTTGCACGAATACCTTGTGTTCATAAAGTGCAACCAACATGCCCAGCGTGTGCGGGTCGAGACGGTCGAACAGCAGGGTGTTGGTGGGTTTGTTGCCGGGGAATACCTTGTGCGGCAGCAAGGCTTGCAGCGCTTCGTCCCGCATGCCAAGCGCCGTCAGTTCCGCCCGCGCCTCATCCTGTGTTTTGCCTATCATCAGTGCTTCGGTCTGCGCGAAACAATTGGCGAGCAGGATGGCGTGATGATTGCCTGAAGGGTTCTGGCTGTGCAGGGGGGCCAGAAAGTCAGCCGGAATCATGCGGGTCCCCTGATGTATCAGCTGGTAGAAGGCGTGCTGACCGTTGGTGCCGGCTTCACCCCATACCACCATGCCGGTATCGTAATCAACTTTTTGACCGTCGCGATCCACTGACTTACCGTTGCTCTCCATCTCCAGTTGTTGCAGATAGGCGGCGAAACGATGCAGATACTGATCGTAAGGCAGCACTGCATTGGAGGCAGTGCCGAAGAAATTGCCATACCACACGCCCAGCATGCCCATGATTACCGGCATGTTCTGCTGCAGCGGCGCATGGCGAAAATGTTCATCCATTTCATGCGCGCCCGACAGCAATTCCTCGAATCTGTCCATCCCGATATACAGTGCGATGGGCAGGCCGATGGCCGACCACAGTGAATAGCGACCGCCCACCCAGTCCCAGAACTCGAACACATTATCCGGATTGATACCAAATTCGGCAGTCGCAGCTAGATTGGTCGAGACGGCGGCAAAGTGTTTCGCAACGGCAGCTTCATCTTTCAGATGAGCGATCAGCCAGGCTCTTGCAGAACGCGCATTGGTCAGCGTCTCCAGGGTGGTGAAGGTCTTGGAGCTGACGATGAACAGCGTGGTTTGGGCATTCAGGTTTTTCAGTGTCTCCGCAAGGTGCGTGGCATCCACGTTGGAGACAAAGTGGGCGCGCAGATTCGAGCTTGCATAGGGTTTGAGGGCCTCGCATACCATCAGGGGGCCAAGATCGGAGCCGCCGATGCCGATGTTGACGATGTCGGTGATAAGCTGTCCCGTGTATCCGACATAGCGGCCGCTGCGGACGTTGTCAGAGAATTTTCGCATCAATCCCAGCACTCGTCTGACGTCGGGCATGACGTCCGTGCCGTCAACGAAAACAGGTTTATCCGAACGGTTGCGCAACGCAGTATGCAGCACGGCGCGATTTTCGGTGGTGTTGATTTTGTCGCCTGTGAACATGCGCTCCATAAAAGCGGGCAAACCGGCCTGCTCGGCAAGCCCGATGAGCAGTTGCAGGGTCTCATCGGTGATGCGGTTCTTCGAATAATCGAGCAACAGATTGCCTGTTTTTATCGAAAATTTCTCGATGCGCGCCGGATCGTCCTGAAACATCTGACGCATGTGACGCGCTTTCATGGAGTCGTAATGCGCAGTCAGAGCCTGCCATGCGGTGGATAGAGTAAGTTTTGACATAGTGACTATTCCAAATCAAATTTAACGAATGCTGAAAAAGGAATGAGTGCCCTATGCCTCGGGCACCAGAATGACGCCGGCCAGCGGGGGTAGCTGGATTTCGGCAGAATAGGGCAGGCCCATCCAGGGGATGGCTTCGGCCTCTATCAGACCCGCATTGCCCAGATTGCTTCCCGTGTAATGAGTGGAATCGCTGTTCAGCACTTCGCGGTATTTTACGGGTTCAGGCAGGCCGATGCGATAGTGTTTGCGCGGCAAAGGTGTCAGATTCAGTGTGACGATTGCGGTCGATCCGTTGCGTGCACGGCGCTGATAGGACAGCACCGATTTTTCCGCATCGTTGCAGTCTATCCAGGAAAAGCCTTCAGACTGAAAATCCAGTTCATGCAGGGCGGGTAAGCTGCGATAGAGTTGGTTAAGGTCATGCGTCAAATTTTGTATGCCGCGATGAAGTTCTTCGCCCAGTTGCCACCATTCCAGTTCCCACTTTGATTGCCACTCTCTCCCTTGCGCGATTTCGTTGCCCATGAAATTGAGTTTTTTGCCGGGGCTGGTCATCTGATAGGTCAGCAGCAGGCGCAGGTTGGCAAACTTCTGCCATGCGTCCCCCGGCATTTTGGATAACAGCGAACCTTTGCCGTGCACGACTTCGTCATGCGAGAACGGCATCACGAAATTTTCGCTGTAGGCATAGATCTGCCCGAAAGTCAGCTGGTTGTGATGGTATCTGCGGTGTATCGGGTCGTGTTCAAAATAGGCGAGCGTGTCATTCATCCAGCCCATGTTCCACTTCATCGAGAAACCCAGTCCACCCAGATACACCGGGCGTGAGACACCGGGCCATGCGGTGGATTCCTCGGCCATGGTCAGCGCTCCGGGAAACTCGTCGTGTACCATGATGTTCATTTCGCGCAGAAAATCAACGGCTTCGAGGTTCTCGCGGCCGCCGTATTTGTTCGGTATCCATTCTCCCGCTTTACGCGAGTAATCCAGATACAACATGGAGGCGACCGCGTCCACGCGCAGCCCGTCAAAATGGAACTCGGACAGCCAGTAATGCGCGCTGGACATCAGAAAGGATTTAACTTCGTTGCGGCCAAAATTGAAAATATGGGTGCCCCAGTCCTGATGAAAACCCAGACGCGGGTCCTCATGTTCATACAGGGCCGTGCCGTCAAAGCGCGCCAGTGCCCAGCTGTCCTGAGGGAAGTGCGCGGGTACCCAGTCCAGAATCACACCGATATCGGCCTGGTGACAACTGTCGACCAGATGACGCAATTCGTCGGGCGAGCCAAAGCGGCTGGTCGGTGCAAAATAGCCGGTGCACTGATAGCCCCACGATTCATCCAGCGGATGTTCTGTCACCGGCATGAATTCGATGTGCGTGTAGCCCATGCTCTTGACGTAGGGCACCAGATCGGTGGCCAGTTCGCTGTAGCTGTAGAACCTGCCGTCCGGGTGGCGTTTCCAGGAGCCGGGATGTATTTCGTAGATGTTGACCGGGCTGTGCAACCAGTCCCACTTACTGCGTTTTTGCATCCAGGCATTATCCTGCCAGCGGTGCCGGTTGGCGGGAGCTGCGAGTGAAGCCGTGCCGGGGCGCAATTCGTAGCCTTGCGCGTAGGAGTCGGTCTTGGTCACTATATTGCCGGATTCGCGGTTGCGGATTTCATAGCGATACAGCGCGTGTTGCGCAATCTCCGGGATGAAAATTTCCCATACGCCGGAGGACCCATGCAGACGCATCGGATGCAGCCTGCCATCCCAGCTGTTGAATTCGCCCACCACGCTGACGCGTTCGGCATTGGGTGCCCAGACGGCGAAACGCACACCTGTAACGCCTGCAATTTCAACGGCGTGGGAACCCAGCATGCGGTAACCCTGGTGGAGACGGCCTTCACTGAAAAGATGCAAGTCCTGCTCGGAAATATTTGCCGGGAATTGGTAAGGATCGAATATCTCACAAGATGACAACCCATGATGGACACGCAAACGATAGGGGCGTTCAGGTTCGCTTTCACAGCGCCACTCGAACAGGCCGCCGGGATGCGCTTTCTTGAAAGGCTCGTCGCTGCCTTTCAATGCAACTTGTGTGGCATGGGGGTCAAAAAAACGCACGATCCACTCGCCATCTTCGCGATGCAAACCAAGCAGGGCAAACGGATCATGGAGTTTGGTTTGTAACAAAGATTTAATTAGTGTATCCACTTTTTTCCCTCTTTAGTTCTTGTGTCGTGCCGTAATTGTAAACGATAATGACAGTGTCAATCGGGGTATATATTGCTGAGGAGCAGGGGACATGAATGTCGAATTGGGTTATCTGAAAAAAAAATACCACGTTGTAGCAGGCGATCCTGAACCACGTTTTGTCAGTCGTTTAACCAAGAGCACGTATGCAATGGTGCTGGCAGGCGGTCGAGGCAGTCGTTTGCATGAGTTGACCAGCTGGCGGGCCAAACCTGCCGTTCCGTTCGGCGGCAAGTTCCGCATCATCGATTTCGTACTCTCCAATTGCGTCAACTCCGGCATACGCCGTATCGGTGTGGCGACACAATACAAATCACATAGTCTGATTCAGCACATCCAGCGCGGCTGGTCTTTCCTGAACGGGCAATTTGGCGAATATCTCGATTTGCTCCCGGCTCAGCAGCGTGTCAGCGAAGATCAGTGGTATCGCGGTACCGCCGATGCGGTATTCCAGAATCTGGATATCATCCGCGCATCAAAATGCGATTTTGTCGTGATACTGGCGGGCGATCATATCTATAAAATGGACTACGGCAAACTGCTGGCTTTTCATGTGGAAAAAAAGGCCGACATGACGGTGGCGTGTCTTGAGGTGCCGGTTGCGGATGCGTATGCGTTCGGTGTGATGGGCATAGGGGACGATTCACGCGTGGTCGAATTCGTCGAGAAGCCGGAAAATCCGCCTTCCATTCCGGGTCGTCCGGAAAAGTCGCTGGCCAGCATGGGTATCTATGTATTCAATACCCGATTCCTGATTGAACAATTGATCAG
Organism: Pseudomonadota bacterium; assembly: GCA_021783855.1. The sequence goes on along the minus strand of JAJXTL010000041.1, from coordinate 961 downwards.
GGACGCCGACAGCCCGAAATCCAGTCATGATTTCGGCAAGGACTTGATTCCGCACATGGTTGCCAACTATCGTGTATTTGCACAAAGCTTCGATCAAAGTTGCGTCGGCATGGGCGCCGACAAGACGCCGTATTGGCGCGATGTGGGAACCATCGACTCCTATTGGGAAGCCAGTATGGAAATGACCAAGGTGATTCCCGATCTGAATATGTATGATCAGGAATGGCCGATCTGGACCTATCAGGAACAATTGCCGCCGGCCAAATTTGTGTTCGACGAAGACGAACGGCGCGGCATGGCGATAGACTCCCTGGTGTCCGGCGGCTGTATCGTCAGCGGCTCAGTGGTAAAGCGGTCACTGCTGTTCTCGGATGTGCGGGTGAACAGTTATTCATGTATTGAGGACTCGGTGTTGCTGCCCGATGTGGATGTCGGTCGTCACGTCACCCTGAAACGCGTCATTGTGGACAAGAACTGCAAGATTCCTGACGGATTGGAAGTCGGTGTTGATGTAGAAAAAGACCGCAAGCATTTTCATGTCAGCCCGAATGGAATTACGCTTATCACAGCAGAAATGCTGGGCCAGATCAACCACAGTATCCGTTAATTAACCTTTGCCCCGCCGCCTAACGGCGGGGTTCACTGATATGACTAAATCCCTGGATCTTGTTTTTCTCTGGCATATGCATCAGCCGGATTATCGTGATTATGCCAGTGGCGACTTCGTCCTGCCATGGGTCTATTTGCACGCCATGAAAGACTACACAGACATGGCTTATCATCTTGAGCGGCACCCCGGGGTGCGTGTCGTGCTCAACTTTGTGCCTGTCCTGCTTGACCAGTTGGAGGATTACACCGATCAGTTCGCCACAGGGAAGATACGCGATCCCCTGTTGCGCCTGCTGGCACACAAGAATACCGGCGACTTTACCCCGGAAGAACGGCTGCTGGCGCTCAATTC
>JAJXTL010000189.1 GCA_021783855.1 Pseudomonadota bacterium | reverse complement strand
GGTGCATGCGCCCGACTTCGATGTTGCTTCTGCCTTCCGCTGGAACCATGTCAGGCGTGCGCTCGATCCCGTCACAAATTTCCAGCGCATTGCGTTATCCGACCTCATCGGCATAGACGACCAGAAGAGCCGCATCGCGCAGAACACGCTGCAGTTCGTCAAGGGTGGAACGGCGAACAACGTGCTGCTATCCGGCGCGAGAGGAACCGGAAAGTCGTCTCTCGTCAAGGCATTGCTCAATGAATATGCCGAATTTTCCCTGCGCGTTATCCAGATCGACAAGCAGGGGTTGGTCGATCTGCCTTTGATCGTGAGTCTGGTCGAGGGCAGAAAGGAACGATATATACTGTATTGCGACGATCTTTCGTTCAATGCGGACGAGGTCGGATACCAGACGCTAAAGGCTGCGTTGGACGGCGACCTGGTCGCATTTTCCGACAATCTTCTGATCTATGCGACATCGAACCGGCGCCATCTGATGCCGGACTACATGAGCGATAACTTGGCTACGAGGCGCGAGGGCGACGAGATCCATCCTGCGGAGAGCGTCGAGGAAAAGGTTTCTCTGTCCGAGCGCTTTGGCCTCTGGATTTCATTTTACCCTTTCGGCCAGGAGGAATATCTGGCGATCGCAGCGCGCTGGCTGGAGCATCACGGCTGGCGGAACGGCATGACGGACGAGGTGCGCCGGGCCGCGCTGCAGTGGTCCTTGTCGCGCGGCGCGCGCAGCGGCCGAGTGGCAAGCCAGTTCGCCCGCGACTGGTGCGGCAGGCAGGCCTACATCATCCAGAGCGGATAGTAGTAGTCCGGGTAGTTGAACTCCACCTGGCGTTTCGGCCAAAGGAAGATTTCATCCGCGGCAATGAAAGGGAAGCTGTAATCGTATTCGCCGATTTTGCCCGGGACGGAAGGCTGAAGCGTCCCCGTCACCGTCACTTCCCTTCCTGTCGCGTAGATGACCGGGTCGTAGAATCCCGGGCTGCAAGCCACGAAGCGCCCGTCAGACTTGTCTTCTTCCTCTGGGCGCGCAATCGAGTCCAGCGTATGGCTCACCACCTGAAAGCAGGTTTCGCTTTTTCTTGGTGTCACACTCGCGATGGTGCCGCCCCAGCGCACCTTGTTTCCGGCAAAATTCTGCGTCTGTGCGGCAAGCGGCGTGATGCTGGCAAAGGGGCCTGTTGAGAGTTTGGCGGGCGGCTGGGTTGCGCATGCGGCGAGCATTGCTGTCGGAAGCAGCCAGATTAAATTTTTCATGATTGCACTCCTTCCCGTTCTTCGAAGATGGGTTATGCATAAGAAATGAAAACGTGGTGCAAGTTCAACTCAGTATATCGGGGGGGAATAAAAAATGCCACAGCACCGGCATCATCTGCGGCCGGAGCAGTCTGCTCGATAGCCGCAGCATTTCGCAAGATGATCCAGATATCATGCCGGATATATATGGTTTTGAAAGGCTTTTAGGCATATTATCAGACCACTGAAAATACCAGGCTGAGGTTATCCTCGGCGTTGGGAAGAGGTGTGGCACCGTGGAAAAACGCTTCGAATATTTCGCCCAGCTTGCCATCATGTTGATTATGGTGGCAGGTTGCTTTCTGGTTCTGAGGCCGTTTCTGGCCGCGATGATGCTCGCTGCGGTAGTGTGCGTGTCTACCTGGCCTCTTTATCTGTGGTTATTGCGGAGGATGAAGGGCAGCCAAAACATGGCTGCGCTTGCCATGACGTTATTGCTGGCACTCGTGGTTATCCTGCCGCTGTCGCTGGCAGCGTACAGTCTGACCGACAACGTGACGGCTTTTTACGATCAAATAAAACAGCTTGTCGCTGTCGGATATATGGCGCCTCCGGCCTGGCTTGGAAAGACGCCCATAGTTGGGGTTGCGCTCGAAGGGTATTGGCACTCGATTGCCAGTAGCCAGGAAGAAATGCTGGCCCTGGCGAAACGTCTGATGGAACCCGCCCGGGATTTGCTGCTTGCGGGCGGGATCCTGCTTGGGCGAGGTGTCGTGCAGATGAGTCTGGCAGCCTTTGTCTGTTTCTTCTTCTATCGGGATGGCGTGGCGTTGATGCGCTTTGTCAGTATGGCAATGGAACGAGTGATGGGAAGCCATGCGGCGAATGTAATCGGCATCATCAGTAACACCGTGCGGGGTGTCATGTACGGGCTGCTGGGTACCGCTCTGCTGCAGGGGCTCGTGGCCACAGTCGGTTTTGCTATCGCAGGCGTGCCGGCGGTATTGGTGCTCGGTGTTGCCACTTTTCTGCTTTCACCGGTTCCGGTAGGTCCTCCCCTGGTCTGGGGCTGTGCGTCGATCTGGCTGTTCTATCAGGGACATGCGGGATGGGGGATTTTCATGTTGCTGTGGGGAATTTTCCTGATCAGCGGCGTTGATAATGTAGTTAAACCCCTGCTTATCAGTCGCAGCAGCAACATGCCGTTTATCCTGGTTTTGTTTGGTGTAATGGGAGGTGTGCTGGCCTTTGGCTTCGTCGGAATTTTCATCGGGCCTACATTGCTTGCGGTTGGATTCAGTCTGATGCAGGAGTGGGCTGCTCTCGCAAGCAAGGGCTGAAAATGGATGTCAAAAAGTTAAGATGCCGTTTTGTGCGCTAGCGTACAGAGCAGAACCCGGTCAAGGAAGATAATAAACTCCTTAATACAGTGCATCAGGGATCGGATCAGGATGCTGGCTGAAACTGCCGCGCAGGATTTTTAATCAGTCGATACCAACCAATGTTTTGATCGAAGGCCATACCGACAATACGGGCAGCCACAACCAGATATTCTCCGAGCAGCGTGCCAATGCAGTTGAAGATGTCGCTGATCGACAGGGGAGTCAGCAGCGATCGCATCAGCACACGCGGTTACGGCGAACAATACCCTGTGGCCAGCAACGATACCGCCGCCAATCGCCAGTTGAATTGTCGTGTGGAATCATCCTGTCTGACGATAACGGCAAGATCGCGCCACGCTGACACGCTGCTGAACCCTTATAACCCGAGCGCTTATATGCGCTGACACAAGGAGAACAAAATGTCCATAGGAACTATTCTGCTGATCATTGTTGTGTTAATGCTGATCGGTGCGATTCCGGCATGGCCGCACAGCAGGTCGTGGGGTTATGGGCCAAGCGGCGTTTTTGGTCTGATATTAGTCATACTGATCGTACTGTTGCTGATGGGACGATTGTGATGGGATGCGTCTGGAACTGTTGCGGGCCTGTGACACACGATTAATTCAAATATAAGGAGAAATCATGAGTGAAAACACAATGAATGCGCTCACCGATGAATTTGCCACACCCAAGAAAAAGCTGGTCGCCGATTTACAAATGATGGTTGACGATGCCGAGGAACTGATCAATGCAACCGCCAGCCAGACCGGAGAAGTTGCGTCACTTGCACGCAGCCGCATTCAAAACAGTCTGGAAGTTGTCAAGAGCAGGTTGCATGAAGCTGAAACTGCCGTGCTTGGGCGCACGCGCCAGAGCGCAAGAGCGGTCGACCAATATGTCCACGCCAACCCATGGCAGTCGATAGGTATTTCCGTCTGCGCCGGGATCATTGTCGGGATGCTGATCAGACGGCACTAGCATGACCGCCTCGATCAGACTGACAGACCGGTGATCGCGATCAGCTGGCATCATGAAAAAACAACTCAACGATCTGGCCTGCCGCCGACGCCTTCTGCTGGAAAAGATCAATATCCAGCGCATGGAGGTGCCAGGAATTTCACTGCAATTGCAAAAACCACTGGCTCTGGTTGATGCAGGGGTAAAGACCGTGCATTTCATTCGCATCCATCCCATGCGGCTGACCGGTGGCTCAGCTTTGCTGCTGGCGCGGTGCCGCAGAAATCTGCGCCACATGATGCAGGATGGGTGGCGTCTGCTGTTCCCATATCCTGCCAAATTTAACGGCGCATTGCATCGGGCTAAGGGCTGCTTCCCATTTTTTTCACGCTATTTTTATACCACATAAGGATGCTGCCATGAATATTCATTTGAACCTGCAACCCGTGGTATCGCTGATTGCCGGCGTGCTCATTCTGATCATGCCGAGGTTGCTGAACTATATCGTCGCGGTATATTTGATTATCATCGGATTGCTGGGACTGTTAGGAACCGGGCACCTGGGGTAAACAAAATTCCGGATCGCATAGGTTGTGGCGCTGCGCAGGCTGTGCCGGACACGTTTAAGCTTTCCATGATCGGCTTTAATAATAAGGTTTCATGATGTTTTTTTCTGTACGAACACCGGTGTCTTTCCGGGTTTTCATTGTTGTCCTGATTGCCTTCTCGCCATCTTGCCATGCCCAGGATATGCTCTCCTCATTTTCGGAGGATGTGCAGGCCACCTGGGATCATGCCATGGCCGGCTCTTCAGAGCTGTATGTGCCTGCCCATACCTGGCATAACGGCAGGGATTACACCGCTGAGCAAATCTCGCATTTCAATGAGACCCCCTGGGGGTTGGGATATGGAAAGGGGTTTCGCGACGAGCAACAGAATTGGCATGGATTTTATGCGATGGCCTTTCAGGATTCTCACCGTGATATTCAACCTGTAGCTGGCTATGGGCATACCTGGGATTTCATCGGTCAGTCGACGCAATGGGACATAGGCATGGGTTATACGTTTTTAGTGACTGTCCGTCAGGACATCTATTCCTATCGTCTTCCCATTCCTTTCGTGTTGCCTTTGGTTTCCGTAGGGAGCGGCAAGGTTTCAATCTTTGGCACTTATGTTCCATGGATCTACGGACATGGTGGAGTGGGTTTTTTATTCGGGAAGATCACCCTGAATTGATGGATCTATTTTTCAACAAGTCTTCAAATTCCTGAAGGCGATCAAGGCGCACCGCAAAGCTTGTGCAAGCAATTGTCCGGTCAGTCTGGGTGAACTGCAACCAGCCGCCGCCAGGAAAATCCAAACTACCTCTACGTGTTTGCTGACTTATAAATCAGGAAATGCTGATGGCGCAGCCGTGATTGCACTGTGCATAATCACAGGCGGATAGAAGTGTTTCCATCATTCGAATCGAAATTGATTGCCATGTGCAATCGTCGGGGGGGGCGCCAACTTTGAATAAGGGGCAATGTCATGGACAAAATACCGG
>JAJXTL010000188.1 GCA_021783855.1 Pseudomonadota bacterium | reverse complement strand
GCTGCGGCGCAACAGCGGCAGTCACTTCGACCCCGAACTGTTGCGCACCTTCAGCGGCATCGCCTCTTCCCTTTACCAGGAGGCAAGCCATGCCGATGACAGCACGCTGGCGACATTGCTGAACCAGTTGGCCAGCAAACATTTTCTCAACGCTTAACCCGGATAATTCGCAACAGATTCGGTAAACTCAGCGACAATTCTGAAGAGGCGCGCATGACCAACACTGGATTTTTTGAAAATACATATTTTCCGGCGCGTCGGGCTTGTATGAATGTTTTTGCCAGGGAATGCTTCGAGTGTATGAAAGGCGTTAATGCGTATCCTATTGATAGAAGATGACTTGATGATTGGGGCTGCCGTGTCTGTCGCCCTCAAGGATGCCGCCTACGCCGTGGACTGGGTCAAGGACGGCATAACCGCCGGCAGCGTGCTCAAAAGCGGCGAACATCAGGCTGTCTTGCTCGATCTGGGCCTGCCCGGGCGCGACGGATTGGAGGTGTTGCGGCAATTGCGTCAAAGCGGCAATCCGCTGCCGGTCATTATCATTACTGCGCGTGACGGCGTGGAAGACCGTATCCGCGGGCTGGATTACGGTGCGGATGACTATCTGGTGAAACCTTTCGACGTCAACGAATTGCTGGCGCGGATACGGGCGGTGGTACGGCGTAAAGGCGGTCAGGCTGCGCCGGCACTCACCAACGGCCAGGTGACACTCGACCCGGCCAGCCATCAGGCGCAATGCGGCGATACAGCGGTACTTCTGAGCGCACGCGAGTTTGCCCTGTTGCATGCGCTGCTGCTGCGTCCCGGCGCGATACTCACGCGGGCCGAACTGGAAGAGCGCATCTATGGATGGAACGAAGAAGTGGAAAGCAATGCCGTCGATTTTCTGATTCACGCCGTGCGTAAAAAGCTGGGTGCCGAGATCATAAAAAATGTGCGCGGTGCAGGATGGATGGTGGAAAAAACATCATGAAGCGATCCTTGCAACGGCATCTCTCGCTGGTATTGGGTGCTGCCATTCTGCTCGCAGGTCTTCTGGCCGCAGCAGCTTCCTTTGCGCTTGCCTATTCTGAAGCGAAAGAGTTTCAGGACGATATGCTGCGACAGATCGCCGTACTTCTGGCGGGCGGCACGAACAAGGCATCTGCATCAGCTTCGCAGCAAATGGATATAAACAATGACGGGATCAGTGACCCGGACTCTCGCGTCACGATTTATCGATTGCCCGCCGATAGTTCTCCCGTCTGGCTCAAAAACGATTTGTCGCCCGGCCTGCATACCCTCAACACAGGGAGCGGGCAGATGCGTGTTTTTGTGCGTGGCGGACGGACGCGCACGGTCGTTGTGCAGCCCACCGAGGCGCGTGATGAAATCGCTGTCAATAGTGCGCTGCGCACCCTGATTCCCTTGCTGCTTCTGTTGCCCATCATGGTGTGGCTGATTATGCGCATCGTGCGCAGCCAACTGGCGCCTGTCGCCAAATTAGCCAGGAGTCTGGACGAGCAGTCGGCGCATCACCCGCGCCAATTGCAAAGCGATGATCTGCCTCAGGAAATCATTCCCTTTGTTCATGCCATCAACCGTTTGCTGAAAAAGGTCAATCACCTGATGGGGCAGCAAAGGCGTTTCATCGCCGATGCAGCACATGAACTCAGGAGTCCGCTCACCGCGCTGTCGATACAGTCGCAGAATCTGCTGCATGCCGGATCGCTGGAAGCGATGCGCGGACGCATATCCCCGCTTCAGGACGGCATCGAACGGGCGCGCCATCTGACAGAACAACTGCTTAACCTTGCCAGAACACAGGCTGACGCGCACGAGCGAGTATTAACCGATGTCTCGGCAATGGCGAGGGAACTGATAGCCGAATACCTGCCGCTCAGCGAAGCCCGGCGCATCGATCTCGGACTCGATGAACTCGCGCCGCTTTCACTGTATGCCGAACCCGATGCGCTCCGCCTGATCCTCAGAAACGCGCTGGAAAATGCGCTGAAATACACAGATGAAGGCGGCGAAGTGACGCTACGCTTAATTCCGGACGATGACGGTGCGATCATCGAAGTGGTCGATAACGGCCCCGGGATTCCGGTATCCGAACGCGAGCGTGTATTCGATTCGTTCTACCGGATGCCGGGAACCGCCGGCGAAGGCAGCGGGCTGGGCCTGGCGATCGCAAGAGAAGCTGCGACCCGACTGAATGGGATCGTGAGCTTGCATGAACGCCGGCAAGGTCGCGGACTGGTTTTTCGCTATCGACAGGCGCTCGAAAACTGATACAGCCTAGTTGACCTCCTCCACCTTGATCAGCACGTTGCGTTGTTCGTTGAGTCTTGACGTGCTGCGCGTAGTGATGGCTGAATTATCCGTACTGCCCTGCTGCCCCGTTCCACCGAGTTCTATCCACTCGCCCAGACGACCCGAAACAGTGCTGACGGTCTGTTGCGTGCGAGTAACCGGATAGTCGCTTGCATTCTGGCTCGGCGCAAGCGAGTCGTTCTGCGCGCTGATTTCCAGCGTCACCGTGTCGCCGTGGATGCGCGGCAACACATAAAAGCCGCTGTCGACGTCCTTGTACTGGGTGGTTTCTGTCACCAGCGTGCCCCAGGCGTTTTGCACCTGCTGCGTGACAGGCACGGACTGGCCGCTCTTCACCAGCGCACGGTTGCCTTCCAGCACTTGCAACTGCTGGGTCTTTTGATCATCATCCAGCGAACGGGTGCTGACTATCCTCGCGTTAAGCTCACCATTTCCTGCGCCCGCGTCTGTCAGACTTGCTGCCGTTTCGTTGTCGACATTCTGCATGACGGTGATTTTCAGGCGGCGCGGCACCGTGTCGATTTCGTCCAGCAGATGCCTGATTTGCGCAACGCTGCGCGGTGAAGCTCGCAAAATGAGCTGATAATTCATGCCGCTGGCCACCTCGCCCTTATTCAGCAAAGGCCGGATGACGGGCAGCAATTCCTCGGCGCTGCGATGCTTGAGACTGATAATCTCAAGTTCGTTTGCCTGTGCGCCGGTTGCCAGCAGCAGGCATATCAAAATAATCAATCTTTTCATCAATTTCCCTTTACAAGTTCATGTACTCTACCGTAAATTCACGACCATGAAGTATTTCATCACATTGTCAGTCCTGTTGCTGCTCAGCGCGTGCGGTACGACGCGCCATGACACGCTCGCGCCGGCAGCGTCCGTTGCGCCGCGCAGCGACGATGCGCAGATGAACAACCTGGCGATTTACGCGATCAGTCTGTACGACACGCCCTATCAGTATGGCGGAAAATCGCGCACCAACGGCTTCGATTGCAGCGGATTTGTACAATATGTATTCCAGAATTCGCTGGGATTGCAGCTGCCGCGTACCAGTGCAGAGATGAGTCGTGCCGGAACACCGCTGGGTCAGGATCAGCTAAAACCCGGCGATCTGGTATTTTTCAATACCACCCACAGCCCATACTCCCATGTCGGCATTTTTGTCGGTGAAAACCGTTTCGTACACTCGCCCCGTAGCGGCAAAGCCATCATGATGAGCCGCATGAATGATAAATACTGGCGCACCCGCTACAACGGCGCGCGGCGCATCCCCTTAAGAAATACACTCATTGTTAATCAATGATTATCGCCTGTCTCTGTGCGCCGCCTTCAACGCCTGGGCCAGCTGAAAAACCGACATCGCGTAAAAATCGCTGTTGTTGTAACGCGTGATGACATCGAAATTATTGAACCCCAGCCAATACTCCTTGCCCTGTTCCACCGTATAGTCGAGCAAACGGGCAGGTTCATCCCGCCTGATTTTAACTGCCGGCACGACTCCCGCTTCAGCCCACTCAGCCAGGCTGCGCGTTCCATTACGAGCGTCAGCGCTCTCACCCGGCTGCGCGCGCACGGCAATCAGTCCGCCTCTGATCCAGCCATATTCTTTCAAATAGTTTGCTACGCTGCCTATCGCGTCAACCGGCTCGTTGAACAAATCCGTCTTGTGGTTGCCGTTGAAATCGACCGCATATTTCCGGTAACTGCTCGGCATGAATTGCGGTATGCCCATCGCACCGGCATAGGAGCTCTTCACGCCAAGCAGGTCGAACTGTTGTTCGCGCGCCAGCAACAGGTAATTTTCCAGCTCATCGCGAAAAAAAACCGCCCGGCGCGGGTAATCAAATGCCAGCGTGGTCAGCGCATCGATGGTGCGAAACCCGCCTGCATTCTGACCATACAGGGTTTCCACGCCAATCAGGGCTACGATAATTTCACGGGGAACGCCGTATTCCCTCTCTGCACGTATTAACGTTTTACGGTATTTGCTCCAGAATGCCAGGCCGGGCTTGATACGCTTGTCATTGACGAAAGCGGCGCGATATTCCGGCCACGGCTTGATGGTAGCCGGACGTGAGATCGCCTCGATGATCCGGGGGTTTTCATTCGCCCTCTCGAACAGCAGGGTCAATTCGTTGCGACTGAAATGATGTTTGTCTACCATTTCATCAATAAAATCAGGGATTCCGGGCAGCATTACCGGAAAAACCGGCAGCGCTGTCAGGCCGCAGGCAAACAATAAAACACCGCGCAAAAATATTTTCATGGCGCTGATTTTAACCGATGCTCGACAGATTACCTTCATTGCTGGTAAATTTCGCCTGTCGCTGAATTAGCAGCTAATCTACCGAAAGCATTACCATGACCGTTCAACACCATCGCCTCATTATTCTGGGTTCAGGACCTGCCGGCTACACCGCTGCCGTTTACGCGGCGCGCGCCAACCTTAATCCTGTGCTGATCACAGGCATGGCGCAAGGCGGCCAACTGATGACTACAACCGAAGTGGACAACTGGCCCGCAGACGTGAATGGCGTACAGGGGCCGGAATTGATGGCGCGTTTTCAGCAGCACGCCGAACGCTTCAACACCCAGATGATTTCCGATCACATCCATACGGTAAAGTTGCAGCAAAAACCTTTCCAGCTGGTCGGTGATGCGGGCAGCTACTCCTGCGACGCACTGATCATCTGCACCGGCGCATCCGCACAATATCTGGGACTGCCCAGCGAACAGGCGTTCATGGGACGCGGCGTTTCAGGCTGCGCGACATGAGCCGGATTCTTCTCTCGAGGTCATTATTCTGCCGGAAGCTTC
>JAJXTL010000187.1 GCA_021783855.1 Pseudomonadota bacterium | reverse complement strand
GCGGTTCGGTGATCGACGGCACCAAGTATATCGCGGCGGCGATTCCCTTTACAGGCGAACCCTGGGATATCCTTGCCAAGCATGCCGAGATAAAGAACGCGATCCCGTTCGGCTGTGTCCTCACGCTTCCCGCCACCGGTTCCGAGATGAACAGCGGTGCCGTGATTACGCGACACGCCAGCAACGACAAACTGGTTTTTGCAAGCCCTCTGGTATTCCCGCGTTTTTCGGTGCTGGATCCGAGCAAAACGTATACGCTGCCGCCACGTCAGGTCGCCAACGGCGTGGTCGATGCGTTCGTGCACATCACAGAACAGTACCTGACTTATCCGGCGGACGCGAAGGTGCAGGATCGTTTTGCCGAAGGGCTGCTGCTGACGCTGATCGAAGAAGGTCCCAGGGCCTTGCAGGAGCCGGATAATTACGCGGTGCGCAGCAACCTGATGTGGACGGCAACGCTGGCGCTGAACGGACTGATCGGCGCCGGTGTGCCACAGGACTGGGCGACCCATATGCTGGGCCACGAGCTCACCGCGTTGCACGGCCTTGACCACGCCCAGACACTGGCCGTGGTGTTGCCCGCCATGCTGCAAGTCCGGCGCGAGGAAAAGCGCGAGAAACTGCTGCAGTACGCAGATCGTGTCTGGGGATTACGCACGGGCGACGCAAACGCGCGCATCGATCAGGCTATTCAATACACCCGGCAATTTTTTGAAAAAATGCATGTATCGACCCGGCTCTCGGATTATGGAATCGGCAGTGACGCGATCCCGGCGCTGGTGGCTCAGTTGCAACGGCACGGCATGACCGCGCTCGGCGAGCATCAGAATCTCGACATTCAACGTTCACAGCAGGTTTATGAACTGGCAGTTTGACCCGGTTAATATTATCAAGGAGTTACATAATGAAATCAAAAGCAGCTGTTGCATGGGAAGCAAACAAACCCTTATCGATTGAAATGATCGATGTGGAAGGTCCGAAACATGGCGAGGTGTTGCTCAAGGTCATCGCCTCCGGCGTCTGTCATACGGACGCATTCACGCTGTCCGGCGATGACCCGCAGGGCGTGTTTCCGGTTGTTCTGGGGCATGAGGGCGGCTGCGAAGTCGTGGAATGCGGCCCCGGCGTCAAGGATCTGAAACCTGGTGATCATGTGATCCCGCTGTATATTCCTGAATGCGGTGTCTGCAAATATTGCCTGTCCGGTAAAACCAACCTGTGCCAGGCCACCGCAGCCACTGAGTGGGACGGCTACATGCCTGACGGCACGCGACGTTTTTCGATGAACGGCAAGCCTATTTTTCATTATATGGGCTGCTCCACCTTTTCGGAATATACCGTAGTGCCTGAAATCGCATTGGCAAAAATCAATAAAGCGGCTCCGCTGGATAAGGTCTGCCTGCTGGGCTGTGGCGTCACCACCGGCATCGGCGCGGTCATCAATACCGCCAAGGTGGAACCCGGTTCAACGGTCGCCGTTTTCGGCCTGGGCGGTATCGGCCTGTCCTGTATTCAGGGGGCTGTGATGGCAAAAGCGAAGCGCATCATCGCGGTGGACATCAACCCGGGAAAATGGGAAATTGCCCGTGCACTGGGTGCGACGGATTTCATCAACCCGAAGGAGCTGAGCGGCAGCGTGACCGAAGCCATCGTTGAAATGACCGATGGCGGTGTAGACTACTCGTTCGAGTGTATCGGCAATGTGCACGTGATGCGTGAAGCGCTGGAGTGCACCCATATGGGCTGGGGCGTATCGACCATTATCGGCGTTGCCGGCGCTGGCAAGGAAATCAGCACGCGTCCGTTCCAGCTGGTCTCAGGCCGCACCTGGAAGGGCAGCGCGTTCGGCGGCGTCAAGGGGCGCACGGAACTGCCAGGCTACGTCGACCGTTATATGAGCGGCGAAATCGAGCTGGACAAGATGGTCACCCACACCATGCCGCTCGAGGACATCAACCGTGCATTTGACTTGATGCACAGCGGCGAAAGCATACGCTCCGTGATCATCTTTTAAGGCACTTAAAAATGAAGAAAATCGAAAGCATTAAAGAGTTCGGCGGGTGGCTTAACCGCTATGAGCATCAGTCCACCAGTTGCAATTGCACCATGACGTTTTCCGTTTATCTGCCGCCGCAGGCAGCAACCGAAAAAGTACCGGCTGTCTATTGGCTGTCGGGTCTGACTTGCACCGATGATCATGTCCGCGTCAAGGCCGGCGCGCAGCGTTATGCCGCCGAACTCGGGCTGGCGCTGATCATGCCGGACACCAGTCCGCGCGGCGATGACGTGGCCGATGCTCCGGATCGCTACGATCTGGGCCAGGGCGCAGGCTTTTATGTCAATGCCACCCAGGCGCCCTGGTCGGCGCATTACCATATGTATGACTATGTCACCGCAGAGCTGCCTGCACTGATCGAAGCGCATTTGCCGGTGCTGTCCGGCATCAAATCCATCACGGGTCATTCCATGGGCGGGCACGGCGCACTGATTTGCGCACTGAAGGAGAAGGGCGCCTACCGTTCCGTCTCGGCATTCGCGCCCATCTGTCATCCGGTGAAATCGCCGTGGGGCAAGGGGTGTTTTGGCGCCTATCTGGGGGAAGATCAGGAACAGTGGAAGGCCTACGATGCAACAGAACTGGTCAACGCCGGCCGTACGGCCATCCCGGTCTTGATCGATCAGGGTACTGATGATGAGTTCCTGGCCGGGCAGCTGTTCCCGCAGGATCTGCGGGCGGCCTATGCAAAGCAGGGCGGCTCTATCACGCTGCGCATGCAGGAAGGCTATGATCACAGCTACCATTTTATCGCAACATTTATAGGCGAGCATCTGGCCTATCATGCACGCGCCCTGCGGCGGTAAATCCGATGCCATTATCCTCATCTTCTGCCCGGTGGTTGCTGCCGCTGGCGCTTTTCATCCTCTCCGTCACCTGGGGTTACACCTGGGTGCTGGCTAAGCAGGCGTTGGCTTATTCACCGCCCTTCGCATTCGCGGCAGAGCGTTGTGTCGGCGGCGCTTTGGCTCTGTTCCTGGCGGTCAAGCTGATGGGCCGGTCGGTCAGATTGGTGGCTCCCGGACCAACCCTGGCCATAGGTCTGATGCAGGTGACGGGTTTCATGGCGTTCCAGACATGGGCCCTGGTGGAAGGCGGTCCGGGCAAGACGGCTGTGCTGGTGTTTACCATGCCTATCTGGACGCTGCTGATCGCCTGGCCGGTTCTGGGGGAGCGTATCCGGGGCACGCAGTGGTTGGCCGCTCTGAGTACGCTGACCGGTCTGCTGCTGATCATCGAACCCTGGAACATGCATTCCAGCCTGTTCAGCAAGTTCCTCGGTCTGATGGCCGCCTTGTGCTGGGCCGTCGGCACCGTTCTCGTCAAGCGACTGCGTGCTCAACAGCCGGTCGATCTGCTCTCCCTGACCACCTGGCAGATGCTGCTGGGGGCGGTGCCTCTTGTGCTGCTGGCGCTGGTCATCCCGGAGCGTCCGACAGATTGGTCCCTGTCGTACATCGGTATTCTTGTCTTCATGGCTGTGATTAGCACGGCTATGTGCTGGTGGTTGTGGATCACCATTCTCGACCGGGTGCCCGCATGGGAAGCCAGTCTGTCTGTGCTCGGCACGCCGGTTGTGGCAATTGTGTCTTCCCGTCTGATGCTGAATGAAGAATTTAAATTGAGCGAGTTGACGGGCATTCTTCTCATCGGCGGCGGTCTGGCGCTGTTGTCCCTGCTTGGCTGGGCTGCCAGTCGCCGCAGCGCGATGAAGTAAATTCTCTTCAGAACGCAGTACAATACCAGCAACCCAGTTCACGGAAGAAACCCTGATGCAAATCGATCCATCTCTGCACTCAATCGCGGATAACTATAAGTTGCTGAGCAATCTGGTGGTTCCTCGGCCGATCGCGTGGGTCACCAGCCTGAGCCAGAACGGCGTTATCAATCTCGCGCCTTTCAGCTTTTTCAACGCGGTAGGTTCCAACCCGTTATACGTCATCATCAGCATCGGCCTCAACGACGCCGGCGACGCCAAGGACACGGCGAAAAATATTCAGGCCAGCGGCGAATTTGTCGTGAATCTTGTTACAGAAGAGCTGTTCGACGCCATGAATATCTCGGCAGCGGATTTTCCAGCCGAGAAAAGCGAATTGACAGCGGCAGGTTTACACGCCGCACCCTCCGTGCACATTAAGGCGCCCAGGCTGGCAGAAGCGCAGGCCAGTCTTGAGTGCAAGCTGTTCAGCTCACAGCCTCTTGGCGCAAATACGCTGTTTATCGGTGAAGTGGTGATGTTTCATGTAGCCGATCATTTGATTGACTCAGGTTTGCACATCAATAATTTTGCTCCCATCGGACGACTCGGTTCGCCGTCTGTATACTGCCGCACAACCGACAGGTTTGACGTTGCGCGCATTAGTTACGCACAATGGCTGAAAAATAATCATCAATAAAATCATATTGCTGATCGCGCCTAATTCGGCCAGCTTTTATCGGGAAATGGGGTTGGCCTATAAATATTAAATACGCATAATGTAGCCTTATGATTGCAGCCGCCCTTCGGGGCGGTTTTTTTATGTCAAAAAGTCAAAAACAGTTTTCAAAAAAAGCTAATCGACAGGCGGAAATCGGCCGGCGCAAAACAAAGCGAAAAAAAGCACAATGCCAACAGCACTTAAAGCCTGATAGACGGATAAAACTGTCTATCAGATTGTCCCCTTCGGGGGCTTGTTTTTTGGCCTCATCGTGCAGCACTCCGCGCAAGCTTTCCCCTCATACCGCCGCCTAAAACGCGAATCCTCCCTACGCAATTTAAATAATCAACAACGCACGATAAAACCATGCGCCCTTCGGGTTTTCCGGCAATCGGTCTCACGATGAAGCCGTGAGCTGCGATCTTGGCAAAATTATTGATTATTGAAATTGCTACGGGCTGATATCGCAAGGCGACGGAATGAGGGGGGAAGCAAAGCAGCAAACGGGAAAATCTGCACGCTGAAGAAATCAAATGCAGGCTCGAAATTCAGGAAGATGCCTTTAAAACCAAGCACTTATGTTTCACGTGAAACACTAAAGGAACAATATGAAGATCAAAACCAACTACCAAAACACAGAATTTAAAGAACGCCAAGAATCGTTCTATTTTTTCTGCGAACA
>JAJXTL010000040.1 GCA_021783855.1 Pseudomonadota bacterium | reverse complement strand
GACAGCGCCTGGTGAAATTCACGGTTTGCCTCGCTCACTGCGCGGGTCATTCCCTCGCTGAACGACTGGTGCGCTACGCCAATGACCTCTGAGATCCTGGACAGGTACTCGTCGGTATCTTTTTGTGCGGCGACAAGTCGACCCGTGGCAGATTCTATCCTTGCCAGTACGTCGCCTGACAAGGATGCATCGCGACGCACCTGTTCTGCCAGCAGTTGCAGGGAGTGCACCTGGGCTATCATGGCATCGCGCGCAGTCCGGTAATCGCCGAACATATCGGCAAGTCCCGAAGATGCAGCGCTCACCGTATCAGCCGCCTGAATCAGCTGGACTGCCAGGCCAGCTGATTTGTCCAGCGTGTCGCTGACACGCTGTCCGGCATGGGAAAAATCCCGGCTCGCCAGATGCAGCGTGTCTGCACTTGTGTTGAGTGCCTCCATGGCATCTTTGGTCGTGGTGTGCATGACCGTCACAGCCGACGTGATTTGCCCCACGGCCAGGTTGATTCCCTCAACCATGGTTGTGATTTGTTCGCCCAGTTTTTCATGCATCAGAGCTTCCCGGGATGCTGCCGCTGCGTTTGACTTTTCAAGCTGTTCAGCCATTAAATCCGTACCTCGCTGCCCCGCCGCCGTTACCATGACCTCCAGCTTGATGACTATCGTCCCGAGCGCATCAACGATTTGCTGCTGAAAATTGCTCTGCCCACCGAGCATTTCATTCAGTTTAAGGCTGAAATTATCCAGCGTGGCGCGCAGTGCAGCCCCCTGGTTGTTTTCCGCATTCTTCAAGGAATTGGCTATTTCTGTCAGTGGCACTTTCATGCCGTCTTCAATGCTGGCCGCAATGCGATCGCCCAGTGCGACAGATCCGGCCTGGGCCGCTGAAATTTGCTTTTCGATCAATTCTGTGAGTATCTGTTTGAGCTCACCCTTAAGTAATCCGGAGGTTTGTGTGGAGGAAGATTCAGATGCCTGTACCAGTCTTGCCAGATACTCTTCACCGGCGCCGCCCTCGAATAAACCGTCCAGCAACTGAACCAACTTTTCCACTTTGCCATTCAGGCGGGAAACCACCAGTTTTTCAATAAAGGTGACGATCATCGCCAGCGTGATTGCGGACGCCGAAATGAGAAATGCCTCGGACACACCATGCAGCAGACGGGTCAGGCTGTCGCGGACCACCATGGGGTCTTCAGATACGACGAAGGACTTCATTCCGATCAACAAGCCATAGAACGTCCCGATGATGCCGACACCGGTAAATAAACCCGGCAGATGTTTAAAAAAATCCGCATGTAACGGGATGTCCACCAGAATGTCCGGCCTGAAGATCACCCCGGCCGGCATGGTGGAGCGCAGGCGCACCGCTGTGCCGTCGCCTGTCTGCTTGTGCAAGGAGTCCGCATATTCATGCCACAGATGTTCGAGCACACCCTTATTCAGGAAAATCGCGGGCAGATTGCCATCCGGTTTCCCCTTCAGCAAGTCCAGCTTTTTGATTGCCGTGGATAATTGCCGCGACACGACAAAAGACGGAAACAGGGAAAAAATCACAAAAGACAACAGCAACACCGCAAGAATGACGGCGAAGATATAAATATGCTGGGGCAGGGCGGTGAGGGTCATCATTTTTCGGTTAAATTCAATAAATTCAGGACAATAGCTCCATATGCAGGCAAAATGTTTCAGGATTATGACTCAAGTTGGCTCACGGGCGTGAGCAATTTGCTATGCGGGCACGGGCTGACGGGATAAAACTGCCCTTATAATGCCCGCATGAACTCGATTGGAATTGCAATAGTGAACGAAACAGCGTTAAACAATGCGCAAAAAGCAGTCTTGTTCGCCGACATAAGCGGCAGCACGCGCCTGTACGAGGCGCTCGGCGATGAATGCGCATTCGCCGCTGTCGACGGTTGCCTGGAAGTTTTGCGCCACCTGACTGTCGTTCATGGCGGCATGGTGATCAAAAGCATAGGAGACGAAATCATGGTCGTCTTCCCGGATGCGGTAACCGCCGCGCAGGCCGCCTGTGAAATGCAGATGGTGACCAGCACCAGGCCACCAGTGCATGGGTTTCACATCGATATACGCATCGGTTTTCATTTTGGAACGGTATTGGAAGGCGATGGCGATGTGTATGGCGATACCGTGAACATGGCTGCGCGAATGACGGAAATAGCCCAGGCCCGGCAGATTATCACGACCGGCGCAACGGTGTCCATGCTGCCGCCCATCATGCGTGCCGGTACACGCACGCTCAGTAACCTGGCTATCAAGGGGAGGTTGGATGACGTCGAGGTGAGTGAAGTCATCTGGCAGGAAAGCGCGGAAATGACCATGATGGTCGGTAATACCTACTCGTTTGAAGCTGGCGAACCCGTCCTGCTGCTGGTTCATCAAGGTGATCGATTTATCGTCAATTTGGCGCGACCCTCTATTACGATCGGTCGTGACGAACTGGCAGATATTGTGGTTGCAGATCGCAGAGCTTCGCGTATTCATGCCAGAATAGAGCAGCGGCGCGACAAGTTCGTCCTGATCGATTTAAGTTCCAATGGAAGCTATGTGACTCTCCGGGGGGAGGCGGAAATTCAGCTGCACCGCGAAGAAATCGTGCTGCACAAGGATGGCTCAATCAGCCTTGGGCATCCCTGCAAGAAGGATCCCGACGAGATCATTGGATTTTCAGTGCAACAGAGTAAACCTTAGGGAACCGCTGATTTATTCGTCTTCCCCGCGCAGGGGGTAAGCAGGCAAGCCGCGAAGCGGCTGCTCGCAAAAGCGGGGAACCAGCGCCTTGTGTAACTGGGTTCCCGCCTATGCGGGAACGACAAAACCGAATAAATCAGCGGTTCCTTAGCTTGGGCGACGCTTACCTCGACGAGGGAAGCAGACCGAACAGGATTCCGAACAGCATCAGCACCAGAAAAATGCCGATTACCAGCATTTTGATGCTGGTTTTCCGCTGTTCCTGTGCGGCGCGTTCCTCTGTCTGTTTTCTCATGCGTTCAGCCAGCACCGCTTGTGCTTTTGCCGCTGCAATTTCCTCATTTCGTGCGGCCAGCTCAGCTGCTTCACGTTCGAGTTTTGCTTTTGCTTCGCTTTCCGCCCGAGCTTCTGCCAGCTCACGTGCCGACAACAACTGCATCTTTCCCTGTTTTTTGCGCTGCACCTCTTCTTCCAGTCTGCGCCTGGCCTCCATTTTAAGTCTGCGCTCTGCATTCTGTGCCGCCTCTCTCTCCGAGACGATGTCAGCGAACTTTTTGGCGCGCTCATTCATGGCGTCCGACAGCAATTGGGCCCGGCGCGCCTGTTCGGCAACTTCCTGCTCCCGTTTGAGTGCATTAAATGCCCGCTCTTCCTCTGCCTTGTTTTTTATCTGGGCAAGCTTGCGTATCCACAAAGCCCGTTCCTCTGTCTCTTGCCTGATTCTGGTCTCGGTCTCAGCAACGGCTTCGGCCTGTGTTCTCTCCTTGAGGGCGGGCGCCTCCGTCTGCACCGGTATTTTCTTCAGTGACTGGATGCGCAAATGCGCCATCTTGACAAACCCGCCGTCGGGAAATTCCTGCAAATATCCGGTGAAATCAGTCAGGTTCCGGCTATGTGAGATATTCTGCCAGGCTTCGATATCGGCCTCGCGCCAGGAACCTGTTGAATTTGCGCGACTGGGCAGCTCAAGTGTCTCGTCGCGGATAGGTGCCCCGTCAGCGTGGAATATGACCACTCCCGGGTGCTCGACCTCGGTCAAGGTCTGTGCCGCCGCTTTAAGCACCCGTAAAAACTTTTTCGCACTCTGAAAACGGTCTTCCGGGCGTTTGGCCATCGCCATTCTTACCACCGTATCCAGTGCTGCGGTGACATTGGAATTGAGTTGCGAAGGCGGCGTTGCCTCGCGATGAACTGCCTGATGCATGATGGCAATCACACTGCCGATAAAGGGTCTCTCGCCAGTCAGAATCAGATATAAAATGACCCCGGCCGCATAAAGATCCGCCCTGTGATCCACCGCATGCCCCATAAACTGTTCCGGCGCCATATAAGTGGGGGTGCCCAAGACCACGCCAACCTGGGTATGCCCCGTAGAATCAATCTTGGCAATGCCGAAGTCTGCGATCTTGACTTCTTTATTCTCCGTTATCATGATGTTGGCCGGTTTGATGTCACGATGCACAACACCTTGCGCATGCAGATAATCGAGCGCATCGAGCAGCTGCATCACAATGCGCACTCCTTCGCCAACAGACATGCGTCTGCCGTGATCGAAATATTCGGTCAACTCCTTGCCGCGAATCAGCTCCATCACGATGTAGGCCATCTCATCGTTTTCGCCATACTCATAAATGGAGATGATTTTGGAATGGGTGAGACGGCCCGCCGCGCGCGCCTCGCTGCGAAACCTGGCAAAGACGTCATCCGCTTCATTCGGGTTGACCACTGACTTCAGTATCGTCTTGATGGCGACCTTGCGCTCAATCAGCGTATCAAATGCCTCATAGACGACCCCCGTCGCGCCCCGACCCAGCTCGCCGATGATTTTATACTTGCCCAGCATTTCCAGATTATTCATATCATTTAATCATACCCCAATCCCGTCGGGATAACTTTGCATAAGCAATCGACTGATGAGGCAACTAAGTATGGACTAAGTCCGATAAAAAATGGGTAAAGTCACTGCTAAATCGGCTGGCAAGATCCCGACATGAAAGCCTGTTCATAGCGCGTAATGTAGCTTGCGTATCGTCAATCCGCAATTATGCTGACTGATGAAAAATGTTTTGCGGTAAAATTGGACGAGGAGCGGGTAGCGAGCGGGGGCGATATTTACAAATATGCTCAAAAACGATATAAATTTTTTATTAGCTGTATTATTCACTCTGGGCAATCAAGCCCTGCCTATTTCCTGGATTTCAGCCGGCACTAGCAACTTATGATTAATATTCTTGTCGTTGACGATCACGCCCTGATCCGCAAAGGATTGAAGCAACTGCTCGAAGACAGTCCGGATATGAAAGTCACGGGAGAGGCCGCCAGCGGCATCCAGGCAGCCAGCATGTTGCGTGCGCAGCATTTTGATTTGATGCTGCTGGACATTAATTTGCCTGACAAACATGGCATCGAGGTACTCAAACAATTCAAATCCGAGCAGCCCGGTCTCAAGATCATTGTGCTGAGCATGTACCCGGAAGATCATTATGGCGTGCGTGCGCTCAAGGCGGGCGCCATGGGTTATATCAACAAGCAAAGCGCATCGGACGTGCTCATCGAGGCCATTCATCAGGTTGTCAGCGGTAAAAAATACATCAGCGAAACGCTGGCCGAACAGCTGCTTAATAATCTCATCGGCGAGTCTCAGGAATTAATGCATCAAAGCCTGTCCAACCGTGAATATCAAACCTTGTGTCTGATGGCATCGGGCAAATCTTTGAGCGATATATCTGCGATCATGAGTCTCAGCCCCAAGACGGTGAGTGTCTACCGGGGCCGTATGCTGGCAAAGATGGGTTTTACCAATAATGCTGAGGCGATACACTACGCGATCAGCCATCATCTGGTCGATTCGCAGGATTGAAATAGAGTCAATGTACTATGCTGTTCGTTGCATCAAAGTGATGTAACCCGATAATCGCAGCAATTAACGCTACCTGAGATTGAGTCATGACAAATCCATCAGAACTTGCCCGTGAAACACTGAAAACGCTGGCGCAGCGCAAGCTTCCGCCTACCCCGGACAACTATGCAAAAATTTTCTCCGAAATCAGCGGTGAATCCGAAGTGGTCAACAACGGTGCGGAAAAAGTATTGCGCAGCATGGCAGAACACTTGCTTTTAACGGATCAATCTGCGGCTACAGGCCTGGCTTTGAAAAAAATGCTGGCTGAGAGTAAATGGGATCTGTGTTTCAAGGAAATTGAAAAGGTGCTGCCAAAAGCCGAGTCGGCCGATGCAGCGCCCCAGACCTGGCCCGTCCTGATACGCGATCTGGTTCGCCAGCTCGATCTTCCCCATAAAGGTCTGACCGTCTCGCGCAAGAAAGAAGGCCTTGAAACCGTATTTTCGCGATTCTCCTCCAAGCCTGAGATTCTGTATGAAAAACTGGGCAATCTGATTCGTTCGTGGTCAGAGTCCCCTGTCACGAGTAATCTGGTCGCTTCAGCGCCCTTCGCACCTGAAACTGATGCCACGCCTGTCGCGACGACGGCCGGCATAACGCCAGCCGCTCCTTCCCTGTCCAAGGCGGATGACAATGCGGCCGAAATGCTCAGCAAGCTTGCCGAGTTGCTGGCGCAAACGCTGGAGTCCACCATCAGTGCGCAGCCGGAACTGACCGATGAAGTGCGTCGTCTGACTGCTCAGGTACGCGAAATCAAGAGTCACAACGAAGTCACTGAACTTGCCAAGCAGCTGCGCCACTTCTGGCTCAAGGTAGAGTTGCGCGGCGGCGACAAGACCAAGATACAGGAAGGGCTGGTGCGGCTGCTGCGGTTGCTGGTTGAAAACGTAGGGGAAATGGTCGAGGATGAAGAATGGCTGCACGGGCAAATCAACACTTTGCATGAGATTATCAGCAATCCGATTGACAAACACGTCATCGCAGATGCTGAACGCAGTTTGCGCGAGGCCATCATCAAGCAGGGATTGCTCAAAAAGAGCCTCACCGACGCAAAGGCCACCCTCAAGAGCCTGATGACCACCTTTATCGACCGCCTGGGTAGCATTACAGCCAGTACCGGTGATTACCACCAGAAAATCGAGGGTTACAGCCAGAAAATTGCCCAATCCAATAATCTGGGCGAATTGGGCAATCTGCTGGATGACATCATGCAGGATACGCGCGTCATTCAGACCAGCGCCCTGCGTTCACACGAAGAATTGCTCGAATCCCGCAAACAGGTCGAGAACGCGGAAGCTAAAATTTCCAAGCTGGAGAAAGAATTGTTTGAAGTCAGCGAACTGGTGCAGCAGGATCAGTTGACCGGCGCATTAAACCGGCGCGGTCTGGATGCTGCTTTCGATCGCGAGGCTAAACGGGTTGATCGCAGCCATGCGCCTCTCAGTCTTGCTTTGCTCGATATTGATAACTTCAAACGGCTGAACGACAGCATGGGGCATCAGGTGGGAGATCAGGCGCTCGTCCATCTTTGCAACGTCATCAAGGAAGCGCTGCGCCCCTCCGACTCGGTCGCGCGCTATGGCGGCGAAGAATTTGTCATCGTGCTGCCCGATGTGGCCGCTGATGAGGCCGCCGGCACGGTGGAGCGCCTGCAACGCGAGCTGACCAAACATTTTTTCCTGCACGAAAATGAACGCATACTGGTGACCTTCAGCGCCGGGGTGGCTCAGCGCGGCGAAGCAGAGCCGCAGGAAGAGGTCATCGCCCGTGCCGACAAGGCGATGTATCAGGCTAAACGCACCGGCAAAAATCGTGTGGTGATCGCACAATAATCTTTCTTGGCAGAAGCCCGGGGAGAGAACGTAGCAAGGATCAAGGGCGAGTGAGAGCGTAGCGATAGTTAAGGTAGCTTGACGGCGACAGGGCAGGCAAACCCTGCTAGAATGCGCGGTCGTTATTTTATTAAACTTAAAGTTCTGGAGAATTTAGCATGGCTGTTGAACGTACCCTGTCGATTATCAAACCTGATGCCGTTGCAAAAAATGTCATCGGTCAAATCTATTCCCGTTTTGAAGGGGCCGGCCTGAAGATTATCGCCGCACGCATGACGCAATTGTCTCGCGCAGAGGCTGAAGGTTTTTACGCTGTGCACGCTGCACGTCCGTTCTTCAACGATCTGGTCAGCTTCATGATTTCCGGCCCGGTAATGATCCAGGCGCTGGAAGGCGAAGGCGCGATTCTGAAAAACCGTGACCTGATGGGCGCGACTGATCCGAAGAAGGCAGACAAAGGCACTATCCGTGCCGATTTCGCCGACAGTATCGATGCGAATGCAGTGCATGGTTCCGATGCGGCTGAAACGGCAGCAGTTGAAATCGCCTATTTCTTCCCTGCGATGAACGTTTATTCGCGTTAATGTATGGCGTCGCTAGAAACCGTGAAGAGCAGTCCGAAAGTAAGGAGCCGCGCAGTGATTGACGAGACATACCTGATGGGTAGTCGAGGATTGAACGAGCACGCGACGCTGCTGTTGGGCTGCGCAATAGGTTTATTGCGATGACAAAACAAAATCTCCTCGATCTGGATGCACATGCGCTGACCGCCTATTTCACTGAAATGGGCGAGAAGCCGTTTCGTGCCAAGCAGTTGCTGCGCTGGATCTATCAGGTCGGGGAGTCCGATTTTGCTGCGATGACCGACATCGCGGCGGTGTTGCGTGAGAAACTCGCGCGCGACGCCAGTATTGTCGTGCCTGACATTTTGCGCGAAGAATTGTCCGATGACGGTACGCGTAAGTGGTTGCTGAATGTCGGTACCGGCAACGCGGTGGAAGCGGTGTATATTCCCGAATCCACGCGCGGCACGCTGTGCATTTCCTCGCAGGCAGGCTGTGCGCTGGATTGTTCCTTCTGTTCGACCGGCAAACAGGGGTTTAACCGCAACTTAAGCGTTGCGGAAATTATCGGCCAGCTGTGGTGGGCGAATCACCAACTGGGCAAAAATGCGGAAGGCAACTGGGCGATCAGCAATGTGGTGATGATGGGCATGGGCGAGCCCTTGCTCAATTACAGCAACACGGTGAGTGCGCTGCGCCTGATGCTGGACGATCAGGCCTATGGCCTGTCGCGCCGCCGCGTGACGGTTTCAACGTCAGGTATCGTACCGGCGATGGACAGGCTGCGCGAAGAGTGCCCCGTCGCACTGGCGGTTTCCTTGCATGCGCCGAACGATGCCTTGCGTGACAAGCTGGTGCCAATTAATCAGAAATACCCATTAAAAGAATTGCTCGCGGCCTGCCGGCGTTATTTGGAGCGTGCGCCGCGTGATTTCATTACCTTTGAATATGTGATGCTCGATGGCGTCAACGACTCGGTGCAGCAGGCGCATGAACTGGTGCGGCGGGTAGCGGATGTGCCGTGCAAATTTAACCTGATTCCGTTCAACCCGTTTCCGCAAACGCCTTATTTGCGTTCAAGGCCGGATGCTATCGCGCGTTTTCGCGATGTGCTGATGCAGGCGGATATTGTCACAACCACCCGTAAAACGCGCGGGGATGACATCGCGGCCGCCTGCGGACAACTGGCGGGGCAGGTGCTGGACAAGACGAAGCGCACCCGATTATTGCATAGCGGTGAGGTGGTATGAAGAAACTTGTTGCAGTGTGTTTGATCGTGCTGCTGGCCGGATGCGCAAGCGGCGAGGTAAAGCAGACGGGAAAAGAACGTGCACAAAGCAGCGCCAAACTCCATACAGAGCTGGCGGGAATGTACTTGGAGCGAGATCAGTTAGGTATTGCACTCTCCGAAATCGGGCGGGCATTGCAGGCGGATGGCAATTACGCGCCGGCTTACAATGTGCGCGGCTTGATCCATATGTCGCTGCGCGAGGACAAGGAGGCGGAGGAAGACTTTGTGCAAAGTTTGCGTCTGGACAAAACGGATTCTGAGGCGCAGAACAACTATGGCTGGTTTTTGTGTCAGCGTAGTCGTGAGATGGAGTCCATCCCGCATTTTATGGCGGCTGTGAAGAATCCCTTATATACCACGCCCGAGCGTGCTTATCTGAATGCCGGGCTGTGTTTCCAGAAAGCGGGCAAAGCACGGGATGCCGAGGGTTTTCTGCAGCGCGCCCTGCGGGTTCAGCCGGATCTGAAACAGGCGCTGCTGGCGATGGCTGAACTTAAATTTGCCGAGGGTGATTATCAGGCTGCCAAGAAAAATTTTTCGCGTTTTGCAAGTGAAAATATGACTGCTGAGCAGTTGTGGTTGGGGGTTCGTATCGAGCGCCGTGTCGGAGACAGCAACGCAGAAGCTAGTTATGCCTTGAAGTTGCGCGAGCGTTATCCCGATGCGAGTGAAACTCAATTGTTGATGCATGGGGAATGATGGAACAGGAAAATAATCCGGAGTTGAGTGCGGATCGCTTGACGGACGATAAAACGCCGCCTTCGGTTGGATGCCGGCTTCGCGAGAGACGCGAATATCTGGGGCTGGGCGTGGATGACGTGGTTGCCAAGATCAAGCTGGCACATCGTCAAATTGTAGCGCTTGAGGAGGACGATTTTCAGGCGTTGCCTGAAACCGCCTTCCTGCGTGGTTTTGTGCGCAGTTATGCCAAACTGCTGCAGATGGATGCGCAGCCGCTACTGGATGCCTTGCCGGGCGCTCAAATAATTCAGGTGAAGGCAGAGCCGATAAAGGTTGACGCGCCGTTCCCGACAACGGCGCGCCGACATAACGTCAGTTTGCTGCTCGCCGCGCTGTTTATTACCCTGGGTATCGCCGGATTTGTGCTCTGGCAGGCCAGGGTGCCGCATCCCGCAGTACAGGTTCCTGATGCTGCGCTGGTGGAGACGCCTTTGCCTTTGCCTGAATACATTGCGGGCGGTTCATCTGTGTCTGAAGCGCCTGAGTCTGCTGTGGTGGCGTCAGCGCCGCGATCAGTGGAAGCGGTTGCGTCGGAGGTGAAGCCTGCGAGTGCGAGTGCGACGGCTGCTGCGCTGCGACTGGTGTTTGACAAGGAATCGTGGGCTGAAATCAAGGATCAAACAGGCGTGACGTTGTCCAGGCAGGTCAATCCATCGGGCAGCGAATTGCGCGTCGAGGGTGTGCCGCCCTTTACGCTGGTGATCGGTCATGCGGCAGCGGTGCATCTGTATTACCGTGAGAAGCCGGTGGATCTAACTTCCTCCATCAACGCGGGCAGCGATGTGGCGCGCCTGACGCTGCAATAACGAGCATGGATGCCATTTTACGCCGCCCGTCGCAACGGGTAATGGTAGGGAAAGTGATGCTGGGCGGTGGTGCGCCTATCGTCGTGCAATCCATGACCAACACCGACACTGCCGATGTGGACACAACAACTAAACAGGTCTTTGAGTTGGCCAAAGCGGGTTCGGAGCTGGTGCGCATCACGGTGAATACACCGGAGGCGGCAGCAGCGGTGGCTCATATCCGCAACAGGCTGGACGCGCTTGGCTGTTATGTGCCGCTGGTGGGGGATTTTCATTACAACGGTCACCGGCTGTTGACCGACTACCCGGACTGCGCAAAGGCGCTGGCGAAGTATCGCATCAACCCGGGCAATGTCGGGCGCAATCGTCTTGAGGATGATCCCTTTACCATCATGATAGAAACGGCGATCCGTTACGATAAGCCGGTGCGCATCGGGGTGAACTGGGGAAGCCTGGATCAGAATCTGGTGGTGCGCATGATGGATGAAAATGCACGCCTCCCGGCACCCAAAGACGTCAAGGAAGTCACCCGCGCCGCACTGATCGCATCCGCCTTGCAAAGTGCGCAACGCGCAGAGCAACTGGGGATGGCGCGCAACCGCATCGTGCTGTCCTGCAAGGTCAGCGAAGTGCAGGATCTGATCGCCGTATATCGTCAGCTGGCCGGACAATGCGATTACGCCCTGCATCTGGGGCTGACCGAGGCGGGCATGGGCTCCAAAGGGATCGTGGCGTCCACCGCCGCGCTGTCTGTGCTATTGCAGGAAGGCATAGGCGATACCATCCGCATCTCCCTAACCCCTGAGCCGGGCGGCGAGCGTACGAAAGAGGTGCTGGTGGGGCAGGAGATATTGCAGACCATGGGAATGCGTGCCTTCGCGCCCATGGTCATCGCGTGCCCCGGTTGCGGACGCACCACCAGCAGTTTTTTTCAGGAACTGGCACAAAGCATACAGCAGCATCTGCGCACGCAAATGCCGATCTGGCGCGAGCAGTATGACGGCGTGGAGAACATGACGGTCGCCGTGATGGGATGTGTGGTGAACGGTCCCGGCGAGAGCAAGCTGGCGAACATCGGCATCAGCCTGCCCGGCACGGGAGAAACGCCTGCCGCTCCGGTCTATATCGACGGCGAGAAGGCGATGACTTTGCGCGGCGACAATATCTCGGCGGAATTCACCGGCATCGTGGATGACTATGTAGCAAGAAAATACGTAAAACGGGGAGTGGGGAGTAGTGAGTAGGAAGTGGTAAGCGGGGTTTTCCACTTACTACTGACCACTTACAACTGACCAGATTTAAAAAATGAGTAACGAAACGATACAAGCCGTGCGCGGCATGAATGACATTCTGCCGATTGAAGCGGAACTCTGGTTATGGTTTGAGGAAGTGGTGCGCGACTGGCTGGCAAGTTACGGTTATCGCAACATTCGCATGCCGCTGGTTGAACCCACCGCCTTGTTCAAACGGGCGATAGGCGAAGTCACCGACATCGTGGAAAAGGAGATGTACAGTTTCGTGGATAGCCTGAACGGCGATCATCTGACGCTGCGCCCTGAAGGCACGGCCTCCTGCGTGCGTGCGGTGCTGCAACACAATTTGCTGTATAACGCGCCACAGCGACTGTATTACAGCGGGCCGATGTTCCGTCACGAGCGTCCGCAAAAGGGACGTTACCGGCAGTTTCATCAGATCGGCGTGGAAGCGCTCGGATTTTCCGGGCCTGACATGGATGCCGAGCAGATTTTGATGTGCGCGAGGCTCTGGAAAAAGCTGGGCTTGACGGATGTGACATTGCAGATCAACACGCTGGGCGATTCGGCGTGCCGCCATCGCCACCGCGCCAAACTGATCGCCTATTTCGAGCAGCATCTGGCATCGCTGGACGCAGAGGCAACGCGCCGTTTGCACAGCAACCCGCTGCGCATACTGGACAGCAAGAATCCGGCGATGCAGGCGTTGATTGAGGCTGCGCCGAAGTTGTTGGATGAATTGAATGATGAGGCGCTGACACACTTTGCGGCGGTCCAGGAGATTCTTACACAACATGGGGTAGCGTTCGAGATCAACCTTCGTCTGGTGCGTGGTCTTGATTATTACAATCGCACGGTGTTCGAATGGGTGACAACACGCCTGGGCGCGCAAGGCACGATATGCGCCGGTGGTCGTTACGACGGGCTGGTGGAGCAAATCGGCGGCAAGCCGGCACCTGCGATGGGTTTTGCGATGGGTGTGGAACGCCTGCTGGTGCTGTTGCAGGAAGCCGGCATGAAACTACCCGAGCCGCAACTGGATGTGTATGTGGTGCATCAGGGTGAGTTGGCAGGTAAACTTGCAAGCACTGTTGCCGAACAGTTGCGCGACGGCAATTTGCGCGTGCTGTTGCATTGCGGCGGCGGCAGTTTCAAGTCGCAAATGAAAAAGGCCGATGCCAGTTGCGCGCGCATGGCGGTGGTAATCGGGGATGATGAAGCGGCGGCGAATGAAGTCAGCGTCAAACCGATGCAGGGCGGCGCGCAAGTGCGTGTGAACGTTGAAAATCTCACCGCAGCAGTTAACAAATTAATCAAGCAGGAGTAGAGCCATGGCAGTTTTGGATTTGCAGGAACAGGAACAACTCGACACACTCAAGACGTGGTGGAAAGACAACGGGACCTGGATGCTCGGCATCGTACTGGTCGTGGTGGTCGCGATGGGTGGCTGGCGCGGCTGGCAGTATTACCATAACAAGCAGGCGAGCGAGGCGGCGACGCTGTATCAGCAATTTGTCGAGCAACTGGCGAGCAATGATGCCAAACGGGTCAACGATGCGGCCGCTGCGGTAATGGATAAATACCCCTCCACGCCTTATGCCCCGCGTGCGGCCCTGATCGCTGCCCAGGTTAATGAACTGGGCCATGAACCGCTGCGTGCCAAGTCGCAATTGCAATGGGTCATTGAACATGCCGGTGAGGAAGGATTGAAGAACGTTGCCAGGCTGCGCATGGCCTCGATATTGCTGGATGAAAAGGATTACGCCGGCGCTTTGAGGCTGCTGGATGCCAAGCATGCAACGTCATTTGATGCCTTATATGCCGATCTCAAGGGCGATGTGCTGGCAGCCCAGGGCAAACCGGTTGAAGCGCGTGCCGCATACCAGCAGGCCTACGACAAACTGGATGACAAGAACGCTTATCGCAATCTGGTTCAGATGAAGATGGATGCATACGGAGCGTCGAAATGAAGGTGTTGATTTTTCTGGTGGTGTCGCTGGCTTTGAGCGGCTGCTCCACAATCAAGGGCTGGATGGGATCTACGCCCGAGGGGCCACAGCCTGCCCAGCTGGTCGCTTTCAATGAGACTGCCAAATTTACCGAGCGCTGGCATGCCAGCTTCGGCGATTCGGGTGCCAACCCCTTTCAACCCGCGCTGACTCAGAATGCGGTTTACGGTGTATCGGGCAAGGGAGAGCTCACGCGCCTTGATCGAGCGACGGGGCGGGAGCTTTGGCGCGTTGATACCAAACTTGTCGTTTCGGCAGGTGTGGGCAGTGGCGAAGGGTTGGTGCTGATAGGCAGCGATAAAGGCGAGGTACAGGCTTTCGGCGAGGATGGCAAGTTACGCTGGAAGCATACTGTTACAAGCGAGGTGCTGGGGGTGCCACAGGTGGCTGACGGCCGTGTGATTGTGCGCAGCGGCGATGGTCGCATTACCGGATTAAGTGTTGCCGACGGAAAACAGCTGTGGATGTATGAGCACAGCACGCCTGCGCTGATTGTGCGCAGTCATGCGGGGGTTACGGTGCGTCGCGGCATAGCGTATGCCGGTTTTTCCGGCGGTAAATTGATCGCCATTAAACTGTCGGACGGATCCTTGCTGTGGGAAAACACGGTGTCGCAACCCCGCGGCAATACCGAACTGGAGCGCATCAGCGACATCACCAGCAATCCTGTAATGAGCGACGATGAAGTGTGCGCGATCGCTTTTCAGGGTCGATTGGCCTGTTATGAGGCAGTACAGGGAAACGCACTGTGGAATCGTGAGATTGATAGTTATAACTCATTGTTTATATTGCAAAAAAATATTTACCTCAGCGATTCGCAGAGCGAGGTGATGGCGCTGGATAAAGATACCGGCAGCACGGTGTGGAAGAACGAACAGCTGTTGAGGCGCGAGCTTTCCGCGCCTTATGCGCAGGATGAGTTTGTAGTGCTCGGTGACCATGAGGGTTTTCTGCATGCGTTGAGCCGTTCGGATGGGCACTTTGTAGCGCGCATCAAGCTCGATGGCGGTGCCATTGAGGTAGCACCCGTTGCAATGGATAAGGGATTGCTGGTGCAGACGCGCAGCGGCGGTGTTTATTCTTTGTCTATTCATTAGTTGAGATGTGAAATGGGAAAAGTGAAACGTAATTTCGTTGATTCACTTTTCACGTTTCACCTTTCATCTCACTATTTAAGGTTTTCAAAATGTTACCCACACTTGTATTAGTTGGTCGTCCGAATGTGGGTAAGTCCACTTTATTTAATCGCTTAACCCGCAGCCGCGATGCGTTGGTGGCGGATCAGCCGGGATTGACCCGTGATCGCCATTACGGCAGAGGCCGCGTAGGCGAGCGCCCGTATCTGGTCGTCGATACCGGCGGGCTTGAGCCTGTCGCCAAAGACGGCATCAGTGTCGAGATGGCAAGACAAAGCCGTCAGGCGGTGGATGAAGCGGACATGGTGCTGTTTCTGGTGGATGGCCGGGCCGGTTGTACCCCGCAGGATCTGATTATCGCTACCGAATTACGCAAGACCGGCAAGCCGATCCTGTTGCTGGTCAACAAGGCCGAAGGCATGGCGCGCGCCCGTGTGACCGCCGAATTCTTCGAGCTCGGATTAGGCGAGCCGTATCCGATTTCCTCGGCACATGGCGACAATGTCGTGGAAGTGGTCGAGATCGCGCTGGAAAATTTCCCTGTTGAGCTCGATGAGGAAGAGGTTAATCATGAACACCCGCCCAAGCTGGCTATCGTGGGGCGTCCGAATGTCGGGAAATCCACACTGGTGAATGCCATTTTGGGCGAGCAGCGCGTGATCGCCTTCGATCAGCCCGGCACCACGCGCGATTCCATCTACATCGATTTCGAGCGAGAAGGCAAGCAGTACACTATTATCGATACGGCCGGCGTACGCCGCAGGGGCAAGGTCGACGAGGCCATCGAAAAATTTTCCGTTATCAAGACCATGCAGGCGATTGAGGACGCCAATGTGGTGGTGCTGGTGGTGGATGCCCGCGATCAGATCACCGAACAGGATGCGCATGTTGCGGACTTCGTGTTGCAGGCAGGGCGCGCGCTGGTATTGGCGGTGAACAAGTGGGACGGACTGGATAATCATCAGCGCGAGATGGTCAAAAGCGACATCGAGCGCAAGCTGCATTTTCTGGGTTTTGCCAAACGCCATTACATTTCCGCACTGAACGGTAACGGCATCGTCAACGTGCTCAAGTCAGTCGATGAAGCCTATGACGCCGCGATGGCCAAACTGTCCACGCCCAAGCTTACGCGTGCATTGATCGGTGCCATCGATAAACAGGCGCCGCCCAAGGTCGGACGCTTCCTGCCCAAGATGCGTTACGCCCATCAGGGCGGCAGTAATCCGCCGCTGATCGTGATTCACGGCAGCGGCCTGGACAATATTCCGGCCAGTTACATGCGCTATCTGGAACGCGCTTTTGCAGAAGTGTTCAAGTTGCAGGGCACGCCGCTGAAAATTCAGTTCAATTCCAGCAAGAATCCGTTTGAGGGCAAGAAGCCTCGCGCGCTGACCGAAGCCGAACAGCGCGCCGCGCACCGCGCACGGATACGCGGCCGCAAACTGTACGGCAAGCAATAACTGACAATCGCAATTCGCCCAGACAGGCTCGAAGCTTTCAAGTTTGTCGCGCATCCAGCGCCTGATTTATGCTGGCCATGGTTGTGGCAAGCACCTGCTCGATCTGAGCAAGCTGTGGCTCAAACTCACTGGAAGCGCCATTCTTGATGCTGGCCTCCAGCATGGCGGCCTGGTTTTGCAGCGTTTCAACACCAATAGTGCCTGCAATCCCCCGTAAGGTATGCGCCAGTCTTTCGGCCGTCGGATAGTCATTTGCGAGCAATGCTTCCCGAATTTTGTTGGCATCCTCCCGATTGTTAATCCGGAATTTTTCGAGTAACGAGTAATAAACAGTTACTTTCCCGCCTATACGCCGCACGCTTTCAGCTACTTTTATCCCTGGCAGGTCGGGCAGTAAGGCCGGTGCTGAAGCGGGGGGCAGGGCCGGCGCAGGGATTTTTTCAATTCCACCTACCTGTATCCATTTTGCAAGCGTGGCGACCAGCCGGTCCGGATCAACAGGTTTGCCAATATGATCGTTCATTCCGGCATCCAGAAATTCTTTTTGTTCATTCACCATCACATTAGCTGTCAGAGCGATGATCGGTAATTTGGCAAATTGCGAATTTTTGCGAATTTCACGGGTGGCAGTTATGCCATCCATGACCGGCATCTGCATGTCCATCAGTACGCCATCGAATCGTTCTTTCATCAGATGTGCGATCGCTTCTTCACCGTTCTCAGCTAGCGCGGCTGTAATACCAAAACCTTCCAGTAACTCGCGTGTAACCTGCTGGTTAATTTCATTATCTTCTACCAGTAGCAGGTGAGCACCGCGTATTTTTGACACGAGTTCCGGATTGAATTGAGCCGGGATCTTGAATTTTCCTGTTGCATAAATCTCCCGACTGTAAATTCTGGCAATAGCATCAATAAGTTTGCTTTGCTGGAATGGTTTTGCCAGTATGCCATCCACAATCCGGTCATCCATATGCAATGACATTTCATTCTGGCCATAAGCCGAAATCATCAATAGCTTCGGTTTGACGCGCAGGTCTACCATTGCCCGCAATTGTCTGGCTAATTCCAGGCCATCCATCTGTGGCATTTTCCAGTCGAGAATGACCAGTCCAAAAGGTTGTCCTTCTTCATTTGCAAGGCGGACTGCGTTAAGTGCATCCTGGCTGTTGCTGACAACGGATACATCGAAAGCGGATGATTCAAGATAGCTTTTTATAATTTGCAGGCTGCTCTCGTTATCATCAACTGCGAGAACACGCAGACCGCGCAACTCGTTAATCTCTGATTGGTGATTATTATATTGAACTTTCGCCTTTTGAAAATGCGCGGTAAAAGTAAATTTTGACCCCATACCGACAGCGCTTTCCACCCTGATTTTACCGCCCATCATTTCGACGATGCGTTTGCTGATGGTCAATCCCAAGCCGGTTCCACCGAATTTTCGGGTAATGCTGGTGTCAGCCTGGGTAAATGGCTGAAACAGCTTATCAATTTCATTTTGTGACATGCCGATTCCGGTATCTTTTACCGTGAAGCGCAGCACAACCTGATCTCCTGCTTCCTGTTCCAACTCAGTACGCACCAACACTTCACCCTTTTCAGTGAACTTTACGGCGTTTCCAGCCAGATTGATCAAAACCTGTCCCAATCGCAGCGGATCGCCTATCAGCAAAGAGGGGACATTCAGTGCAGTTTCCAGAAGGAGTTCGATATTCTTCCCCTGAGTCTTATTGCCAACTATTGTGACCAGATTGCCCATGACGTCTTCCAGGTCGAAGGTGGTGCTATCCATTTCCATTTTTTCGGCTTCAATTTTGGATATATCCAGAATGTCATTAAGGATTCCGAGCAAGGAGGTTGCAGAACCGTGAATTTTTTGCAGATAATCTCTTTGTTTGCCAGACAATTCCGTCTGCAAACAAAGATGACTTAAACCTATGACTGCATTCATCGGCGTGCGAAGTTCATGGCTCATGTTGGCGAGAAATTCATCCTTGGTCTGGCTGGCAGCTTCCGCGTGACTCTTGGCTTCTTCTGCTACTTTCAATTTGCGGATTTCGTTTTCAAGTTCGTTGTTGACCCTGGCCAGCATCGCGTTGCGTTCAGCGACGCCTTTTTCCAGAGACAGAACTCCACGGGTGACCCGCAAAGTCAGCGCAGCTATGATGATCAGCATCAGCGTGCCGATTGCCAAACCCCATGCCTGCGCGCGTTCTGATCTTCTTATCGCTGTGCTGACTGTCGCGTGGAGCCTTTTTTCTGCCAAATCCCTGTAAGTTG
Source organism: Pseudomonadota bacterium (assembly GCA_021783855.1). The sequence continues at coordinate 3,041 of JAJXTL010000040.1, read as the reverse complement.
TCACGGCCGATAAATAGTTATCACGCGCAGCCCGCATTTTTGAAATCTGCTCTATCCCGGGTGCATCCGATCCTTTGATCATTTGTTTTGCCAGATTAAATGCCAAATCAAAGAAAGCGTTGAACCCGGACTTCAGTCTTTCAATTTCAGATTTATGTTGTTTGTCAAGTTGTTCCAACGCTTCGTAACGGGTCAGTATTTCTGATGCATTACTTTTTGCAATATTCAGGAATTTAATTTCACCGGTTGCTGCTGCCGTGTTTAGCTCTTCCAGAACAAGCTCAGAGCTGGTGTAGTTTTTACTGGCTAAATCGAGTATAGGAAAATCAGAATCTTGAATTTCTCTAAGAAGAAAATTGCCGTCCGACAAAACTAAAGAAGAATAAATCAGATAACATGCAAAACTAAGGGTGGCGACGATGGGCACCAGCAATAATTTCCAGGTCAGTGAATAGGGTGAAAACTTTTTCATATATGTAATCATCCTGCGCTAAGGCTCAAGAATAACCCGGATGCTGTTGTCCACAACGTTTTTATTGATATATCCGATGGCGTAAGGATTATTGGCGACGGCACGTTTGACGGTCGCGTTGTCTCTCAGTTGTTTTGGCGGAAAACCTTCACCGGTAAATATTGTCTTTGCCCAGTATGCCGTGACTTGAGTTGAACTTTTGTTGGCTATTTTGAGGTAAAACTCATCTCTGACTGAAGTCCCCTCAGTCTGATCGATAGGAACGGCTCTGCTACCATTCGGGAACGTGCTGACTTTGCCCAGAAATATATTTGCAGCCTCCTCCTTGGTCAGATTAGTGATGGCGCTCCTGGCAGAAACGATTACAACCACATCGGCAAATGCGCGTGAGGCTGGTATGGATACGGTCAGCAACAGGAGCAGAAAATTGTGGAATAGCGGTTTCACTCTGGTACCTAAAACAGAAAATCAACGACTGCCGAAATCACATGGAACCGGGATCCATAAAGGATAACGCCGGCGGGCACATTTGCGAGGTACCCATTCGAGTTGTCGCTGAGTTGTATCTGATCATATTGCAACTTGAAGTCAGTGTTTTTCTTGAAATCCCAGCGTACGCCCAGGCTGATCGTGCTCTGGGATCGCTGGGCATTTTGAATGGCGGTAGTCGTTGGAGCTGCAAAACCCGGAATGAAGGAAGCTATACTATTCTGGCTGTAAGTCAGATAAGGTGTAAGTTTGTCAACACGGTAGCCGGAACTGACATACATGGCCCCGTTTTTGTTAGTCGATTCGCGTTGTATCCACTCGGACATGATGAACCAATTGCCCGGATCATAATTTACCCCAACGGATAAATCGCTGTTGGGTATCCATGCCCCGGTTATACCTGTATTGAGATTGTATGAGGAAGATATGCGCTCCTGATAGCCAATCCGAAAGGATATATCATTGTATTCAAGTGTATCGAAAATTCCCCTCATGTCTTCTGAATACGATACGCTGGTCGGGAGATCAAGGGTGTTTTTGCCGTAAATTACCTTGATGGAGTTTCTCAGTTCACCCATTTCAAAGCGATACATTGCATCAATGCCGTCGCTGTGCGTGATGGAAAGTTCTCTGTAAAGGTCAACGGGTGGATGTACCCATGGGTAGCTATAGCCAATATCCCTGTAGTCGGAGATCAGAAAAGTCGGTAAGGAGATGCGCCCAAACCGGATGTAGGCATCCGGTGTGAAGGCATATTTCAGATTGGCCCATTCGATCGCAGGTTGGTAAGTATTGTCGGCGTGATATTCTGAAACAACCTGTAGTAAGGCTGAGACTTCGGGCGTGAAGGTGGCTGCCACCTGTGCGCCGAGCCGGCTGTTATTGCCAAATCCCCAGTTGTAGCTGCGGCCCGGCCCTTTGGGGACGGTGTTGTCTAATGTGTAATCCCCCAGACGCTGGCTGGAATGGGATGCGCCAAAGCTACCGAATCCGGCAAACTTGAATATCGATGGATCTGCTTCAACGGTGTTTGCATCACTACTGCCCTTATCTGCGGCTGCTTCAGTGCCCTTATCTGTGGCTGCTTCAGAAACGCATGAGACAAGGGCTAAAAGTACACAGGGAATCAATCTTGTGTTCATTAAAATGTCCTTGCTGTTTGAAAAGCACTGCACTATTTGTCAAGCCAGTTTCGCATATTTTCAAGTTTACCGTTTAATGGAAATTTTTGCTGAATTTGTCATTATTCGGGTGCAAGCTTAGAATAATCATCGTTACAAGCAAATTTTGATAATCTGATAAGGCGCTGTAGATCAACTCATGGACTCTGTGCCTGCGTATGATAAAGTACAGTAAATGCCGATGCGGTGTTGAGTTTCAAACGAATTGATCATATGAGGAGAGCTGAATGGAAGTGTCGACAGTAAAGCCTGTGGTATTGGTGGTGGATGATGCACCGGAAAATCTGATGGTCATGGAGGCGATTCTGGCGGATGACTATACGCTGAAACTGGTTGGCGATGCCAGGGAAGCGCTGGATTTCGCATTTGCTACGCCGCCTGACCTGATTCTACTCGATGTCATGATGCCCGGAATTGACGGTTACGATTCCTGTCGCTTGCTCAAGGCAGACCCGCGGCTGCATGATGTGCCCATTATCTTCATTACATCAAAAAACAGCGTCGAAGATGAAGAATTGGGTTTTTCTGTCGGCGCCTCGGATTTCATCCATAAACCGATCAGCGCACCCGTCGTGGCTGCACGAGTCAAGACTCATCTCAAAATAAAGTTTATGCTGGATTATCTGAAGCATGAAAACAGCCGCTTGCAGGAAAATATGGGCGAGACATCAACCGAACTGGCTCACCTGAAAGAGTTTATGTGGGGTGGACTCGTCAGGAACTGACACGCGATTTTGGGAACAGGCGACGCTGCAGATTACTAAAGTTCAGGGCGGATGACTAATTTGTTTTGCCGCATGTGGTAGAATGCGCCCCCCATACATTTAGCAAGGCTGTATCCAATGTCACGCCAACTTCGCAATATCGCCATTATCGCCCACGTCGATCACGGTAAGACT
>JAJXTL010000039.1 GCA_021783855.1 Pseudomonadota bacterium | reverse complement strand
ATCTTTATCGCGCACTGGGACGCTACAACGGCAGCCTGGGCCGCCCGGAATATCCCAACATGGTGAGAGCCGCCTGGCAAAACCACTGGGCACTACCACGCCGCACGGCCATCACTGCTTATACGCCCGCCAGTTAAATCATTAGTTTATGTTGTTGATATAAATGATTTATTTGCGATAATCCGCTATGCGGATTGCCTGTTTAGCCCATTTCGTGATGCGCAGCGCGCTGCGTCTGTAACGACGGCGCAAGATCACGCGCCGTCCAGCTTGCAATGCTCACGCCCTCCACAAGCGCCAATGGCTCCGGCGATATGCCCAAGCGGCAGCTCCAGAGGGAGCCGGGTCAATGAGTGTGATAAGCCCTGAAATGGCGCTCAGGCTGTCGAAAACGTTAGACCGATCACCCGAGAGCTGATCAAATCCGTACATGGCTCGACAAACTCTGGTAAAACAACTAAGTTCTGACTAAGCACGATAAACCAGTGCAAGTCATCACTTAACCACGAACGGATGAATTGTTCAGCACTTCCTTACGCTTTGTCCGCCGTCATCATGCGTTCCACATAGCGCGCGATCAGATCGATCTCCAGATTCACTTTTGACCCTGTTTTCAATTCGTTCAGGGTCGTCACATCCAGCGTATGCGGAATCAGGTTTACATCGAACTCCGAGCCTGCCACATGATTCACGGTCAGGCTCACACCGTTGATGGTAACGGAACCTTTTGTCGCGATGTATTTTGCCAAAGACTGTGGCGCGCGCACCACCAGACGCCAGCTCTCGCCGATGTCGTTGAACGCGACCACCTCACCCACGCCATCCACATGACCGCTGACCAGATGGCCGCCCAGCCTGTCGGACAGACGCAATGCCTTTTCAAGATTGACGTGACCGCCCTCGTGTTCAAGGCCGACCGTGCAATTTAACGTCTCGCGCGAGACGTCGGCAGTAAACGAACGACCCTCAATTTTCACCGCAGTCAGGCATACGCCATTCACCGCGATGCTGTCGCCGATCTGTACGTCGCCAAAATCCAGCACTTCGGCTGCAACCGTCAGGCGCAAACCGCCTTCACGGTCTTCCGCTTTTTTGATGATGCCGACATCCGCAATAATTCCGCTAAACATTCTGTGCTCCCTTCGTATCGACATTTACAACGCGCGCCATGATGCGCAAATCACGACCGATTTGGCGTACATCCTGCCATGCCAGATCGATGCGCCGATCAAGACCGGTCAACTCACCCAGACTGGCCATACCGCGCGCCATGTCACCCAGCAGGGTCGGCGCGAGATACAGCAGCAGTTCATCCACCAGCCCGGCCTTGAGCAATGCGCCGTTAAGCACAGCGCCCGCCTCGACCAGCACATCATTACATCCGCGTCTGGCCAGATCGCGCAACATCGCCTGCAAATCCACCTGTCCGTTTTCATCGGGCAACATCACGATGGTCGCACCGGCATGCTGCAATGCGGCGGTTTTCCGCTCATCCTGCTGCGCCGTGTAGATCAGTACGCCGCCATTCAGAATGCGCGCGGAAAGCGGCACGCGCAAGTTGCTGTCCAGCACCACCCGCAACGGCTGCCGCACGCATTCAATCTCGCGCACATTCAACTGCGCATCGTCAGCGAGCACGGTATTGATACCGGTCAGCACCGCACAGGAACGCGCCCGCCAGCGTTGTACATCCAGCCTTGCATCGGCTCCGGTGATCCACTGACTGACTCCGTTGGCCAGCGCCGTGCGCCCGTCCAGACTCATGCCGATCTTGCTGATAACTCGCGGCATGCCGCGTGTCATGCGGGAAACAAAACCGGCATTCAACTTGCGAGCCGCCTCTTCCATCAGTCCGCATTCAACCAGCATGCCTGCCGCACGCAACCGGGCAAGGCCCTGTCCTGAAACCTGCGGATTCGGATCCTGCATCGCCACCACCACCCGCGCCACACCTGCCGCGATCAGCGCGTCGCAGCAGGGCGGCGTACGGCCAAAATGACTGCACGGCTCCAGCGTAACGTAAGCCGTGGCACCCTGCGCAGCACTTCCCGCTTCTTTCAAGGCATGCACCTCGGCATGCGGCTCTCCGGCGCGCCGATGCCAGCCGCTGCCGACCTGTATTTCATCCCGCACCAGCACGCAACCGACGCGCGGATTAGGCGTCGTGGTATTGAGACCCCGTTCGGCCAGAAGCAGCGCCTGCGCCATCCATTGATTGTCCGCTGCGCCAACCATCAGTTATCGCCGGCGGGCGTCCTGCGCACGGCCTTGACCGCCTCGGCGAAATCACCGACATCCTGAAAGCTCTTGTAAACGGAGGCAAAACGAATATAGGCGACCTTGTCCATTTTCAGCAGTTCCTGCATCACCATTTCGCCTACTTGCCGCGAACCCACTTCACGCTCGCCCAGCGCATACAGCTGGTGGGTTACGCGATCGATTGCCGCATCCACTGCTTCAGTCGACACGGGACGTTTATGCAGGGCGCGCTTGAAACTGGTGCGCAGCTTTTCAGCATCGAACTCGCTGCGCATGCCGTTCTGCTTGACCACCTGCGGCATGCGCAATTCCACCGTCTCGAAGGTGGTGAAACGCTTGTCGCAGGACACACAGCGACGGCGGCGTCGGATGCTGTCGCCCTCCTCGCTTTCGCGGGTATCCACTACCTGTGTTTCGTGACCTTTACAGAAGGGACATTTCATAGAATCAAGGAGCGAGGAGCGAGGAGCGAGGAGCGAGGAGCGAGGAGCGAGGACAAATGCTTTTCCTCAATCCACCATCCTCGATCCTCAATCCTGCTTTAAGCTCCGTAGACCGGAAATTTTGCAGTCAGTTTTTTCACTTCACCGACCACGCGGGCGATCACTGCATCGTCGTTCGGCGCATCCAGCACGTCGGCGATCAGGTGCGCCAGCTGTTCCGCTTCCAGCTCCTGAAAACCGCGCGTGGTCATCGCCGGGCTGCCGATACGGATGCCTGATGTAACGAACGGTTTTTGCGGGTCGTTCGGAATGGCGTTCTTGTTGACGGTGATATGCGCGCGACCGAGCGCAGCTTCTGCGTCCTTGCCGGTCAAATTCTTGGCTTGCAGATCGACCAGAAACACATGACTGTCGGTACGGCCCGACACGATACGCAAGCCCCGCTCCTGCAACACACGGGTCATCACGCGCGCATTATCGACGACCTGGCGCTGATAAAGCTTGAATTCGTGACTGCCCGCTTCCTTGAATGCCACCGCCTTGGCCGCGATCACATGCATCAGCGGACCGCCCTGCAGGGCCGGAAAAATCGCCGAATTGAGCGCCTTCTCATGCTCCGCCTTTGCCAGAATCAGGCCGCCGCGCGGACCGCGCAAGGTCTTGTGGGTGGTGGTGGTGACGAAATCGGCAATGCCGACCGGGCTGGGATAGACCCCCGCCGCAATCAGTCCCGCGTAATGCGCCATATCCACGAACAGATAGGCACCGACGCTGTCGGCTATCGCACGGAAACGCTTCCAGTCGATCACCAGCGCGTAAGCGGAGGCGCCCGCCACGATCATCTTCGGCTTGTGTTCTGTTGCTAACGCCTGCACCTGATCGTAGTCGATTTCTTCCTTGTCGTTCAGGCCGTACTGGATGGCGTTGTACAGCTTGCCGCTGATGTTCACCGATGCCCCATGCGTCAGATGACCGCCATGCGCCAGCGACATGCCCAATATGGTATCGCCCGGTTTCAGTACAGAAACATATACCGCCTGATTGGCCTGCGAGCCCGAATGCGGCTGCACGTTGGCATATTCCGCGCCGAACAGCGCTTTCGCGCGATCGATCGCCAGTTGTTCTGCCACATCCACATATTCGCAACCGCCGTAATAACGCTTGCCCGGATAACCCTCGGCGTACTTGTTGGTAAGCCGACTGCCCTGCGCTTCCATGACGGCGGCGCTGGTGTAGTTTTCCGAGGCGATCAGTTCAATATGATCTTCCTGACGCTGGTTTTCATTCTGAATCGCAGCCCACAATTCGGGATCGGTTGCGGCAATCGTGTCTTTGCTGGAGAACATGGCAGATATTCCTGAGTAAAAATAAAATAATTGCGGATTCTACCATGTTGAAGCAGTAAAATAACGTTGCACTCTGGCATGGTGCAGTTCGTTCAGATATCATCCACGTCCGCTAACAGCAGAGCAAGGTGGATAATCATCACCCACGTCAGTTCATGGCGACCTATTCTTTCTATCCTATTGCCCCATCTGGATAAGCAGGGCGATGAGGACGAGACCCGTCAAACCCATGCTGAGCCTGAGGCCGAGCAGTCGATTGGGTAGTGCTTTAACTGTGTTGTTTTTCATTTGATTCTCCGGTTTAATTCGTTAAAAAAGCAGTTTTCGTTCAGATGCAGCAGCATCACTGCGCCCTCTTGCGCGTGGCAATCAGGCTGGCGGCCACGCTGGCGCCGATCAGCACCGCGACGATGGCGAGCGAGGCGGCCACCGGCACGTGATACCAGGGCGCGATCAACATCTTGGCACCGATGAAAGAGAGCACCATGGCCAAGCCGTATTTCAGCAGATGGAAGCGATCCGCCACGTCGGCAAGCAGGAAGTACAGCGCTCGCAAGCCCATAATCGCAAAGATGTTAGAGGTGAAGACAATAAATGGGTCTGTGGTGATGGCGAAAATGGCCGGGATGGAGTCCACCGCGAACACCAGGTCGGAGACTTCGATCAGGATCAGCACCAGGAACAGCGGCGTAAAATAGAGCATGCCATTTTTCATCACCGTGAACTGCTCGCCGTGATGACCATCCGAAATACGCAAATGTCTGCGTGCGAATTTCAGCACCGGGTTATTTTCAAGGTCTGGCGTTTTCTCCGCCATGACCAGCATGCGTATGCCGGTAATGACCAGGAACACGCCGAAGATATACAGCACCCAGCTGAACTCGCGCACTACCCATGCGCCGGCCAGAATCATGATGGCGCGCAAAACAATGGCGCCCAGCACACCAAAGATCAGCACCCGGCGCTGGTATTCGGCGGCAACATGGAAGGACGAGAAAATCAGCAGGAATATGAACACGTTATCCACCGACAGCGATTTCTCGATCAGATAGCCGGTGAGGAATTCCAGAGCCTTGCGGTCGGCAATCTCCTGCCCGACCGTGCCGCTTAAATACCACCACAGACCGACGTTGAATGACAACGCGAGGCTCACCCATACCAGCGACCAGCCGACAGCTTCCTTGACGCCTACCTTGTGCGCCTTGCTGCCGCCGAACACGAACAGATCCAGCACCAGCATGACCAGCACAAAGGCAATAAAAGCGCCCCACATCCAGGGTTCGCCGACGGAAATCGCAGTGTTCATTTGCTACTCCTAGTTATTATCATGCTCACTGCACCGTTTTCAGCGCAGCGATGCGTTCTTCCAATGGCGGATGAGTCATGAACAGACGCTTGAAGCCCGCACCACCATCGCCGGCGATGCCGAAGGCCGCCATTTTTTCCGGCAACGGTGCGGCATGTTGCCGGCTCAATCGCTCCAGCGCGGCGATCATGTTTTGTCGCCCGGCCAGATAGGCCCCGCCACTATCGGCGCGAAATTCACGCTGGCGCGAAAACCACATGACAATGATGGAGGCGAGGATCCCCAGCACCATCTCGGCGATGATCATGGTGACGAAAAACGCCGGGCCGGTGCCGCGTTCAGTTTTGAACACCACCTTGTCCACCAGATAACCGATGACGCGCGACAGGAACATCACGAAGGTGTTCACCACGCCCTGAATCAGCGCCAGCGTCACCATGTCGCCGTTGGCGATGTGGGCGATCTCATGTCCCAGCACCGCTTCGGCTTCCTCGCGTGTCATCTGTTGCAACAGGCCGCTGGAAACCGCGACCAGCGAGCTGTTCTTGCTCATGCCGGTGGCAAAGGCGTTGACGTCTGGCGACTCGAAAATTCCCACTTCTGGCATGCTGATGTGAGCCTTCTCCGCATATTTACGAACGGTTTCCAGCAACCAGAATTCGGTTGAATTCGATGGCGCATCGATTACCCGCACGCCCATCGATTTTTTCGCCATCCACTTGGAAATGGCCAGCGAGATAAACGAACCGCCGAAACCCATCACCGCAGCGAAGATCAGCAGGGACGTGAGATTCAGTCCGTTTTTATTGAGATAAGGCTCCACCCCCAACAAACGCATGCTGAATGACAACACCAGTATGATTGCCAGGTTTGTGCCGAGAAAAAGAATAATACGCTTCATAATGAAATTTCCTTTTTATTTTGAACTTCAGTCGTCGTTGTTCATGAAACCCAGCAAGTGCAACAGGCTGGTAAAAAGATTAAAAATGGAAACGAACAGTGTCACCGTCGCCATGACGTAATTGGTTTCGCCGCCATGAATGATGTTACTGGTCTCATAGAGGATCAGGCCCGACATCAGCAGGACAAAGGCTGCCGAAACGGTCAGCGACAAGGCAGGAATCTGGAAGAACATCGCTGCCAGACCCGCAACAAAAGCGACCAGAATAGCCACCGTCAGGAAGCCGCCCATGTAGCTGAAGTTCTTGCGCGTGCTCAACGCATAACCCGACAGTCCGAGGAATATCACTGCGGTGGCAGCCATTGCCGTCATCACCGTCTGCCCGCCATTGGGCAGGCCGAGGTAATGGCTGACGATGGGGCCCAGTGTGTAACCCATGAAACCGGTGAACGCGAAAACGGAAAGCAAACCCCAGCCACTATTACGCAATTTTGCAGTCAGAAATAGCAGGCCGAAATAGCCGACCAGCGTCAGGATCATGCCCGGGTGAGGCAGCTTCATTGCCACCGATGCTGCAGCGATGACGGCTGCAAATACGAGCGTCATCGAGAGCAGCATATAGGTGTTGCGGATCATTCTGTTGCTGGCCAATACGGATTCATCGGCGTTTCTGCTTGCATTGCCTGCTGGCAGGGAGTGAATTGAATTCATGACAGACTCCTTATTAATTAGTTTGAACACTAACTCGATGCTATGGGTGCAAATTCGACATCCTGCTCTACTCGGGCACGTATGTTGTTGCGATCTTAAAGCTTCCATGATGGTATTCACGCTTTCGTTCCAGGCGGCGTGCCAACGAGCGCTCGATTCTGCTAACCGCGTGATCAATCGCGACATAGAGATCGGATTCAGTATCCTCGATCACCACATCCGGACTGCCGGGTATCGGAATCTGTATGTAACAGCGTTTATCGTTGCCACCGCGCGGCCCATTGATATCCGAGAGACGTACGACAACTTTACGCACTTCATAAACAGCCCAGCTCAGGGCAAACTGCAAGCGCCTTTCGGTATGCTGGCGCAGGCTGTCGGTTAACTTAAATCCACGTGTTTGAATATCGATACGCATAATTCATTACTCCTGTCGGTTGAACACGGGCTTAATATTAAGGCGCATGACAATTTCCAACAATTCGAATATATTGATGCAATACATCGAAAAATACGATTATTTATCCCGCTGTTATTGCAGCCGAAATGACAGCTTAAAAAGGACATCAAGATCACGCTAAACTTCAAGCATTTACGCTATTTCTGGATGGCAGCCAAGACCGGCAGCATTGCGCGAGCTGCCGAACAACTGCATCTCGCACCGCATTCCATCAGCGGACAACTTAAAGAGTTTGAGGCAACGCTGGGTGTGGATCTGTTTCGCCGCGCCGGGCGCAACCTTGAGCTGACAGAAGCCGGGCGCCGTATTCTGGGTTATGCGGAGGATATATTCAGTATCGGCGACGAGCTGCTTGACGTTCTGCGTGATCCCAAGGAGAAAAAGACCCTCCCATTCAGAATCGGTATCGCCGACTCGGTGTCCAAGGCGGTCGCGTACCAGCTTGTGGAACCGTCACTCAAGCTTGAGGTGCCGGTGCGCCTGATTTGCCGCGAAGGACGCTTGTCTCCGCTCCTGGCAGAGCTGTCCATACATCGACTCGACATGATCATTGCCGACCGGCCTATGCCTGCACATTTGAACGTTCGCGGCTATAACCACTTGCTCGGCGAGAGCGGATTATCGGTTTTCTGCACGCCCGGCTTGGCGAAGGAGCTGTCTGGAAAATTTCCGTCCTCAATCAATAAGGCGCCATTTCTGCTCCCTGGCGAAGACGTCGCCATACGGACCAAGCTGCTGCAATGGTTTGAAGCAAACGATCTGCGACCCCGCATCATAGGAGAGTTTGACGATAGCGCGCTGATGAAAGCCTTCGGACAAGCAGGTGCCGGATTATTTGTCGCGCCGACCGCCATCGCCAAGCATGTTTGCGCACAATACGAAGTCAAGGAAATCGGCCACATCGATTCCGTTGTCGAACAAATCTATGCCATTACAACCGAGCGCAGGATTACCCATCCCGCAATAGTCGCGATCAGCAAGGCTGCACATGAAGATATTTTTTCCAGGGCAAGCATTGATTGACAATACTCATCATGAAATTTTTGATACAACCAGACAACTATAGAACTGTTCATGAGTTACAGCTTTATGGCATTACAATTTACAACCCGAAATGTAATCAATCTTATGTGCAATGCTTGCCGGCTCCGATGAGAGGAGTCCGGCAATTCCTGAGCGATGTCGTGAGGCGGCAACTAGCTCCCTGCCACCGTCATGCCCTCAAGCAGAATCGAGCCGCACTGGCGCGAGCCTTGCACCAGCACATCATTACCCACCGCTGCGATGTTGCGATACATATCCCTGAGGTTGCCCGCGATGGTGACTTCATGCACCGGATACTGAATCTCACCGTTCTCTACCCAGAAACCCGCAGCTCCGCGCGAATAATCGCCAGTGATGGAATTGACCCCCTGCCCCAGCAACTCGGTGACCAGAAGCCCCTTATTCATGGTTTTCAGCAGACCTGCCAGACTGAGATCCGCCCCGCCGGACGGCTGCAAAATCAGATTATGGTTACCGCCCGAATTGCCGGTTGAATGCAACCCCAGCTTGCGAGCTGAGTAACTGCCCAGAAAGTAGCCGCGCAGCACGCCACTCTCCACGATATTGCGGCGCTGCGTCCTCACACCCTCGTCATCGAAGGCGCCGGAGGCCAGACCTCTCGGAATATCAGGCACATCGGATATATTAATGTGCGAAGAAAAAACCGGCTTGTTCAGTTGATCGAGTAAAAATGACGACTTCCGATACAGACTGCCGCCGCTCACCGCGCCCACAAAATGGCCCAGCAGACTGGCGGCCACCGACGAGTCGAACAGCACCGGCGTCTGCATCGTCGCGATCTGCCGCGCACCCAGACGGCGCACCGTGCGCTCTGCGGCAATGCGGCCTACCTGTTGCGCAGTCAATAAATCACCTGCGCGTCTTGCCACGCTGTACCAGTAGTCACGCTCCATCGCGTCCTCCTGTTCGGCGATGACAGAGCAACTGATACTGTGACGCGAGGTTGGGTAACCGCCGAGAAAACCCATGCTGTTGGCAAGCACAAATTGCGCTTCGTGCACATTTACCGTCGCACCTTCCGAATTCTGGATGCGCGCATCGAACGCCAAAGCGGTTTGTTCACACTCCTGCGCCAGCGCAATGGCCTCTTCAACCTGCAAATTCCAGGGATGATACAAATCCAGTTCGGGAAAGTCCGTCGCCAGACTACCCTCTTCCGGCAGGCCAGAACAATCATCGAGCGCGGTGTAGCGCGCGATGGACAGCGCGGCATCCACCGTGTCCCGCACCGCCTGAGGAGAAAAATCCGAGGTGCTGGCATTGCCGCGTTTCTGCCCGATATAAACCGTGATCCCCAGTCCCTTGTCGCGGTTGTATTCTATGGTCTCCACTTCGCCCTGACGCACCGTAACGGCTTGCCCGAAACCTTCGGAAACCTCGGCGGATGCGGCACTCGCACCTTGTCGCTTTGCATAGTCCAGCAGATCCTGCGCGATGCTGCGCAGATTGTCAGCCGAGTTGGAAAAACGTTCCTGAGCTAGTGGGTTTGGCGCGGACGACATGGGTTTGTTCATAACTTCAAGCTGTAAAATGGCGAAAGGCGCTATCATAGCAGTATCTTACAAACATATTACATACCATGAAGCCGCACGAAGATTACGAAGACCCGGAAAACCATCAGGACAACAACGAGTTCGCCGCCACCGACGAACAGGATGAACACGACGATGATGAGGGCGAATTTCCTGACGAAGACGAGCAGGACGATTTTGACGATGAAGAGCAGGACGACTCTGACGAAGACGAACAGGACGAAGATGAACAGGGCGACGCTGCTCCCAGCCTCCCGAAGCCGCGTGGCCTGCGCAGCCTGCCCGTAGCAGAAGAGGAAGAGCTGCCGCCCAGCAAAACCAAGATCAAGAAACAGATGCACGATTTGCGAGATCTGGGCGAAGAGCTGACAGAACTGGGAAAAGACCAGATCGCACAACTGGACATTCCTGAAAACTTGCGCGATGCGATACGCGAGATGCATCGCACTAAAACATTCGGCGCAAAACGCCGCCAGTTGCAATACATCGGCAAGCTGATGCGCGACGTGGACACCGCGCCCATCATCGCCAAGTTGAACACCTGGAAAGGCACGTCGCAACAGCACATCGGCTATATGCACCAACTGGAACGCTGGCGCGAACGTCTGCTCGAGGACGAAACTGCACTCACCGAACTGTTGGCCAAATATCCGGAAACCGATGCGCAACGCCTGCGCACGCTGATACGCAATACGCTAAAGGAACGCGAGGCCGGAAAACCTGCCAAAAATTACCGGGAAATATTTCAGGTACTGCGCGAAGCCATAGCCGAACCGACGTAATACAGGGCAGGGGCGATTCATGAATCGCCCCTGCAACCCCCTCTTAATGGCTCTTTGCCATATCCGGGTGCTTCTCAGCCACCATACGATTGAGCACTTGCATGACATCGGCGCTGGCGGCCTCAACCGTCCCCATCGCAGCGATAATTTTTTCCTGCACTTTTTCATCGCGTTCCCAGCCGCTATCGAGCAGGATCGCAGCCTGATGCACGCCGCCGTGTACCTTGCCGTGCGGCTCAACCAGCGCGCGATACGAAGGCAGGGAGCCGAATGCAGACTTGCCATCCCCTTCATACCACTTGCCCAAACGGCAATTCTGATGATCAACACCTACGGCTTTGCGTAACTCCTCGTCTTCGGGGCTGTTGATCAACGCGTAGGCGCGCTGTTTATAAATAACATGATCCACCTTGACCAGTGACGCATAGCTCAAATCCTGCGCATAGTTCGCGCTGCTCAGGGTGATTTTCGCGGACTCATGGAAGCGGCTGAATTTTTTCTCCAGACTCGCGATCACACCCTGCGATGCATTGGTGATCTCGTGCATCTCCTCCGAATCTGCCAGCATGGTCACCGCCTCGCCCTGCAACATCTGCATCACGCGACCGATGGATTCCGAGGCATTTTTGGTATTCTCGGCCAGCTTGCGCACCTCATCCGCCACCACCGCAAAACCCCGCCCCGCTTCCCCTGCACGCGCGGCCTCAATCGCCGCATTCAGCGCCAGCAAGTTAGTCTGGTCGGCAATCGACGTGATCAAACCCACCGCCTTATTGATTTCCGCACTGCGCTCGTTAAGGCGAGCGATGGAAGCATTGGCCTGTTTGACGCGTTCGGTGATGCCGGAGAGGCGTTCCACCACATCCTTTACCGAGGCCTGGCTGGCCTCCGCATCCTCGCTGTTGCGCTGCGCAATACGGGCTAATTCCTGCATGTTATCGGTAATGATCTTCAGGTCTTCCTGATTAAAAGCCAGGTTGTTCAGCAGGTTCAGCGTATTCAAATGGTGCGCCTTGGACAGCAGGTTATCGCGCATCGCGCCTTTTTTCTGGATTGCCATTCCCTCCAGCAAAATATTCTGGTTGGCCAACCCCTTCCTGAATCCGCCATGCATCCCGCCGTTCATCGCGACACGATTGAAATGGCCGGCCAGATTGGCACGAAAACTGGTTTCCTGTTCGCGGAAAAATGCGCCCAGCTGATCCAGCATGTCGTTCACATTCCAGCACAGCATAGCGATTTCGCCTTTATCCGAGATTCCGGTAATGCGGTCATTGAAACGACCCTGCGCAACCCCGGTGATCACCGAATTCAGTTGACCAAGCGGCGCCAGCCATCGCTTGACCAGCCATTGCCCCAGCGCAGAAAATGCGACACCGCCCACCAGAAACACCAGCATAAGAACATCCATGCCATGCAATACAAAACCGGTCAGAATAGCGCCCAGCATACCGACGCTATACAGCCAGAGCAAAGCAGAAAACCTAGATTGCAAGGACAAGTTCATCATAGCTCAACCCCTTTTCGTTCAACACATCGACCAGCAATTTTGTAGAGGCGGCGATGGCGTTTGCCGCACCGGCTTTCTTTTCTTCTTCCAGCATCGCCGCATACAGCCCCGTTACGGCCTGAATCCCGCTCATTTTTGGCTTTCGACGCACCGAAAGATATCCTGTGACATTGCCGTTCGGGTCGAAAGCGGGCGTCACATTGGCAAACACCCAATAAAATCCGCCATCTTTGGACATGTTTTTGACGTAGGCGAAGCACTCGTCCCCGGCCTGTATCTTGTCCCAGAGCAGCTTGAACACACCGCGCGGCATGTCAGGATGACGGATGATGTTGTGTTGCGTGCCAAGCAACTCAGCCTCGCTGTAGCCGGAAAATTCGATGAATATCCTGTTTCCATAGGTAATACGCCCTTTCAGATCCGTCGTGGAAACAATAAAATCGTCCTCGCGCATCACCCTTTCATTCATAGTCGGTGTGATTAACCTTTTCATTTCGTTTCATGCCCTGTATTTTGTATCACTTGATGTTTGGCTCGCCGGTTCCGGAATTATCGGCAAAAACCCTAAAAACT
Source organism: Pseudomonadota bacterium (assembly GCA_021783855.1). The sequence goes on along the minus strand of JAJXTL010000039.1, from coordinate 9,418 downwards.
TTATAGCCTTTATTTGGTATCTGCACAATCTTAATCGGTAATATTAAATGAGCTCAATCCTTACCCACATCACTCTCGAATCGGGAAAAAATCCGCAATACAGCATCATCTGGCTGCACGGACTGGGCGCGGACGGACAGGACTTTGTACCCATGGCAGACGAACTGAAGCTGCCCGTCTCCGTACGCTACATTTTTCCTCATGCACCCCGTAGACCAGTCACCATCAACGGCGGTTTTGTGATGCGCGCCTGGTATGACATTGCCAGCGATCGCATTGATACGCTGCAAGATGCGGCAGGCATACGCGCCTCGCAAGCGGATATCGAAGCGCTCATCGCACAGGAAACGGCACGCGGCATCGCGGCAAACCATATCTTTCTGGCCGGATTTTCACAAGGAGGAGCCATTGCGCTCCACACGGCGCTGCGCCAGAACATGCCGCTGGCCGGGGTGCTGGCACTCTCGGCTTATTTGCCGCTGGCCGACACCACCCGGGCCGAGGCCACGGCGAACTCGCGGCAGACGCCCATTTTCATGGCGCACGGCAGCCGCGATCCCGTTGTTCCCGTAACGCTGGGCACGACCTCGCGGGAGAGTTTGCAGGCGCTGGGTTATGCCATTGACTGGCACGAATACGCCATGCAGCACTCGGTGATTGAGAGTGAGTTGCGCGACATTGAGGCATGGCTCACAAAAAGGATGCAGGAATCTGAAGTCCGGATTCAATAATTGGCCACAGGACGGAAAATGAAACGCACTCATATATGCCAGTTCAGCGCGATCGTATCTGCTCTTGCTTTCGCAATAGTCTCTGGTCTTGCGCACGCAAACAAGACGTGGCAATGGAGCTATTCCGGCAATGGCATCAACGCTGCCGGATCACTCATAACCTCCGACACACAGAACACCAGCGGCTTCTATCAAATTTTGTCTATCACGGGCAGCAGAAACGGCGATGTCATCGTCGGCCTGTATTCCACCGGACTGGCCATCCCTGGCAATGCGCCTTACGCGATTGACAATCTTATTCGCATTAGTAGTGCAGGCCAAATCACCGTGAAAGGATTTGCTTATGCACTCGCGTCAGGAGCATACGCAAACCCTTACTTTGCCGATTCCAATTCTCCGCCAGGCTATCACGAAGTCTTCACCCAAGGTAAGGCATTTGTTGAGCAGACCATTCAATTCACCGCCGCACCTGTGCCGTAACATTGCTATTGCTTTTGACCTGGAACGACGGCTTCGTGGCGTGCCATAATGCTGGGCGAAAGGCAGTGGTGTGCCCTCAACAGAACGTCACATGACCGAATTTTAAGTGCTGCTTCCCGCCATATAGAGCAAGTCCAGAATACAAAATATCTTCAGCAAGCATATTTAAAAAATCAGTGTTGACCCAACGTTGGTCGCTGAGACGATTGTAATTGATTGATAAAACTAAATATATTTCATGGTTAAGCCTAGTCTCGATTTGAATTTGGCACGTAGCATTCCGGGTACCCGTATCTGTTTTATTCGCCATGGCGAGACCGACTGGAACGTCGGCAAGCGCATTCAGGGGCAAATGGACATCCCGCTTAACGAGACCGGTCACGCTCAAGCACTGGCGATGGCCTTCAACGCAGCCCATTATGATTTCAGCACGATCTACAGCAGCGACCTGGGCCGTGCCTATGCGACCGCGCAGATGACGGCGGCACGGCGCGGACTGGAAGTCAGAACACTGCCGCAACTGCGCGAACGACATTACGGGATATTCCAGGGCATCACGGCGGAGGAGGGCGCACAGCGCTATCCAGAGGCGTACACTCATTACAAGGCGCGCGATCCGGATTACGATTTTGAAACGGGCGAAAGCATGTTGCGTTTTGCGCAGCGTGTTAGCGCAGCGATCGAGTTGATGGTCCAGCACAATAGCGGTCAACTCATCGCTGCGGTCTGTCACGCGGGTGTGCTCGACATCCTGTACCGCAAGGCCACCGGCAGGCCACTGCATACACCGCGCGACTTCGTCATCCCCAACTGTGCGCTCAACTGGTTTCGTTTCGATGCGCAGGGCTGGCATCTGGAGGCATGGGATGACCACCACCATCTGGCCAAGGTATTGCTGAAGTCGGCGGAATGAGCGAGGCGGAACGTCTGCTGGTATTGATCCGTCACGGTAGCAGCGACTGGAACCTGAGCGGACGCTTCACCGGATGGACCGACATTCCGTTGACTGAACAGGGCGCGGCGCAGGCCGTAGCAGCAGGCCAACGACTCGCTGCCGAAGGATTGGTATTCGACGAGGTACATACCTCGGTGTTGCGCCGCACCCAGCAGACCGCAGACAATCTGCTCGACGCCTCCGGCCACGCAGCCATACCGCGCTATTCAAGCTGGCGTTTGAACGAGCGCCACTACGGGCAATTGCAGGGCTTGAGCAAGCAGGATATCTTGGACACCTGGGGTGAAAAGAGCTCGCGGCGCTGGTGGCGCGGTTACTTCGATCCGCCACCGCCACTGGATTTTGATGACCCGCGCCATCCGCGTTTCGATCCGCTCTATGAAGAACTCGACCCAGCACTACTGCCACGCAGCGAGAGCCTCTCCGATTGCCAGCGCCGCCTGTTGCCTTATTGGCATGCAATACTGGCGCCGCGCATCGCGGCAAATCGGAAGTTGCTGGTGGTCAGTCACGGCAACACGATACGCAGTCTGGTGATGCATCTTGAACAGATAGCACCCGATGCGATCGAACAGGTGGAGATACCTTCGGGCGTACCGCTGCTTTATCGATTCAACAAAAATCTTGAAGTAGGTGAGCGGCAGTGGCTCAAGCCGGCTTGACTCAATTCATGCCCCGAAAGCGTTTAAAGTATTGCCTCGACCAGTCTATTAAGGCGAAAAAGCGCGCAGCTCCTTAGTTCCACGTTCAAGCTCCGCTTCACAAGGGAGCCCGTCGCAAGCAGTTTCACCAAGTGCGGCTTCTCGCTTGCCGTTATTGTGAACAACGGGTTCGGAGCGGGCCAAAAATTGATCTAAAAAACACCAAGAGTTGCTTTCAGGCGGAGTATCATCGAAACTGTCTATCAGGAACGTGCCATCTGCGGAACTTCAACTTGATACTCCATTTGATTCACGGCAGGCAGCATGAAACCAGCCTCTTACAAGACAAAAAGATGTTGGACTTTTAAGTACAGTGTCGGTAGCGTTGCGTGTAGCGGACGGTCTCATTAAGTTGACGCGATGGGCCATTATTCGGCCGGCGCCGACATGCCATAAATGAAACTAAAATGAAAGAAAAAACGCAGACCATTCGTGTAAGAAACGACCTTCTCCTCATCAGGAAGTTAGGAGAGTTATTTGTTTTCAAATATGATGAACAGAGGATCAGCCTAATCGGTTTGCTGATCCTGATGGTGTTGACCATGACAGCAGGCATTTCTGTCTACGTGGTGATGCAACGGCAGGCAGAGTCCATCCTGAGCAAAAGCCTCGAAACCTCGCTAAAGAATAATGTCTACTTATTTGACACCCAGATCGCTCAAGGGATGTCAGACACGCACCTGATCGCTACCCGACCCTATATCATCAACAATCTGCTTCGTGTCAATGCGGATCCCGGCAATAAAAAAGCGCTGTTCAATCTACAGCAGAGTGTCGAATCATTTTTGTCGAAAGGCTTTACGGGAATATCATTCGTCAACGCACGTGGAGGCGAAGTGGCGCGCGCAGGTCAATTTTCGCAGAACCCGGATTTGCGCATTCCCCTGAATGCTAAACAAACCGCATTTCTGTTGTGGGATCGACAATTCATTCTGCAGGATCGCTTCAATATTCTTGATCAACAGGGACGGCGCATCGGTATCGCGATGACCGAAGCCAATCTGCAATCTCTGACCAACGCCTTTGCTGACGTTGCTTCAATCGGAAAAACCGGTGAATTTGTCATGTGCGCGCCACTCGAAAAATCACCGAAGGTTATGGATTGCATTGTGAGCGGAATTTCAGGCAGGAAATTCCAGCGTTTTCCCCGTGTGATTGGGGACAAAGCTTTGCCGATTAATTACGCTTTGGAGGGGAAAACCGGCATTATATTCGCACAGGATTACCGGCGTAAAAAAGTTGTCGCGGCCTATGCCCCCGTAGGCACGTATGGCCTCGGCATGGTGCTGAAAATCGATCAAACTGAACTGTACAGCCCGGTAACAGCGCAGTTGAAATTCATTGCGCTCCTGCTGACGGCGCTAGTTATTTTCGGAGGGGTGTTATTGTACCTTCTGGTGACGCCTTTAGTGCGGAAGCTGGTCGATTCAAGGCGCGAACTATTCGAAAACGGCTCGAAACTTCAAGCGATTCTTGATAATGCCCCCATTGGAATCTGGCTCATGGGCTTGGACGAGCGTTTCCGCTTCATGAACAAAACGTTTTGTAATGCGGTAGGCGTTTTGGAAAGCGAAGTTCTGGCAGCGAAGCATCCTGCTGAAATTCTTGGTTCCGGGATTGCTGCCTGTTTCATGCAATCAGACCGTGAGTGTCCTGAACGGGAAACCCCGCACATCTGCCATGAAATACTGAAATTTGCCGACGGCAGTTCTCATCTACTGGAAATTACCAAGGTCAAACTGCGCGACTACTCTGGAAATGTCAGCGGCATCATCGGTATTTCCACGGATATTACAGAACAAAAGCAGGCTGAACAAGCGTTAAGGGAGAGCCAGGAGAAACTCCATGTCATCGTTGATACTGCGCTGGACGCCGTAGTGCAGATGGATGCTTCAGGCATGATCACCGGATGGAATATCCAGGCTGAAAAAATATTTGGCTGGTCACATGTCGAAGCCGTTGGGCAAGCGCTGCATGAAATAATCATCCCGATCCAATACCGCGAAGCGCATATACAGGGTCTGAAACGCTTTCTGACTTCCGGCGAAGAACGGGTCTTCAATTCCTGGTTTGAGATACGGGCACTGCGCCGTGACGGACGCGAGTTTCCCGTTGAACTGGCAGTAGTACCCTTAAAAATCAATGGGCAATATGAATTCAATGCCTTTATCCGTGACATTACCGACCGCAAGGCAGCAGAAGAGTCACAACGGCTCGCCGCCACTGTATTCGACATCTTAGACGAGGCGGTCATGGTAACCGATGCGGACAACAAGATCATCGCGATCAACCCCGCGTTTACCGCCATCACTGGCTTCGCTGCGGAAGAGGTACTGGGCCAGAATCCCCTTGTGCTTTCAAGCAATTCACATCCGCCGGCGTTTTACCAGCAGATGAGGGAAACGCTGATTGCCACCGGCAGCTGGAACGGTGAGATAATTGACCGCCGCAAGAGCGGCGAACTCTACGTCGAGTGGGCTTCCATCAAGCTGGTGAAAAACAGTACAGGCAGGATTACCCACCATGTGGCCGTATTTTCCGACATCAGCGAGCGCAAGGCCGCGGAGGAGCATGTGCGGCATTTGGCGCATTATGACATTCTCACCGACCTGCCAAATCGCACGCTGTTCACCGACCGTCTTCAGCAGGCGCTCGTTAAAGCCAGACGGGAAAAGACCCACATGGCCCTGATGTTCCTCGATCTCGACAAGTTCAAGCCGGTCAACGATACGCTCGGCCACGATGTTGGTGACCTGCTTTTGAAAGAAACGGCGAAACGCATACAGGAATGCGTACGCGAGTCAGATACCGCTGCACGTCTTGGCGGGGACGAATTTATCGTGCTGTTGCCTCAAATCGAAGCTGAAAAGGATGTCATGTTGGTTGCCGAGAAAATACTCTCTGCCCTTAATGCCCCATTTGAGCTGGCCGGTCACAGCCTGAACATCTCCGCAAGCATTGGTGTGGCCGTCTATCCCGAGCACGGCAGCGACGAAAAAATGCTGATCAAGAATGCCGACACTGCCATGTATCGTGCCAAGGCAAACAGTGGATCATCCAGAGTTTTACTCTGGAAGCAGGAATGATTTCTGCTCCATTTTTGACTAACAGCGATCTGGCAGCTTCGCCAGAACCCGCCTTGCAATTGTGGAAAAAAGAAATATATTGTTTCTGGAATCGGGCTTACGCTCTCAACATGCTATATATCGACAAATAAAGCATGGTTAAATGGCAAATAATCCGGGGGAGAAGCGCGCGCGCCCAAATGACCGCTGGTGCCCGATCGAATTTGAACGACTGCATCCTCAATCTTCAATTCCAGAACCCTATCCTTCGGACTCTTCCTGTTCGATGACGCGAAAACTGGCCAAGTCATAATCCATGCCTTTTTCCTGCAATGCCTCAGGGATCAACAGATAATTTTTACCCTCAAAACACGTCTTCAAGCTGCGCTGCATGGAAAACCTGTCAGCCTGCATCAACAGCCTGACGATACCCGTATCGCTGCCCGATTTTGCATGCAGCCAGAGCGCGGATCGGCCGTTATCGTATCCGTCAGCCACGCTCTGACGCAACATCACCTCGGAAACACGGTTACTCAGCAACTCCGCGCCCACGCGCAAGCGTCCCTCAGCATCGCGCGACAAACGCCGTACAATTGCAACCCCCCAATGCGGGACAGCCACCGATTGCATGCCTAAAAGGTGACCTATGTGCACGCCACCCGCTCCCCTGCCGCTCAATACGGCAAGAAAACCGCTGGCACTCGCATTTTCAAGCGAAATTTGCATCTGTTCGCCGTTTTCCCGGCCCGCACAGCGGGCGAATACCTTTTCGCAGCCCGTAACAACATTCAACAGTCCCTTGAACTCCCGCCTGTTACTCCGTCGTACGGGAGGCGAAACAAGATAAGTCAAAACATGCCGGGCCGCTTCGAGCACCCAGTCCACTGTAAAAGCGCCGTCCAGATTCAGCTCTTGCGGTACGATATTTTTTTCCAATATCTGGATCAGCACTTTCAGCTTTTCCTGCATATCCGCCATGCTGATATAACGCATCAACGAGTGAGTAGTCGCATCCGCATTGACGCGAATCGGTGCATCTGTGCGTGACAGGTTAAAACTGAACAAGGACAGGCCTGTCAGACTTTCACTTACCGCGATCGTATTGCGGTACAGGGTGATGATGCGTTCAGCAAGGTGCATGCTGCGCGGACTCATCGAATTGACTCCGCATGCATACCACGCCATCAATTGAACCCACTCGCTCCTGACCGAGACAGCTTCGGACAAAGCCGGATACAGACTCACAGGCGTGTCCAGATATTGTTGCTGTTCTGCATGCCGATAGAGTTGCGCGAGATTGCGCCAGAGCGCGCTGTCATTAACCTCATAGCGCACGGCGGTATATTTCAACTGCTTACGCATCGCGCGCACCGCTCGCGCCGCCAGCAGAGCACTGCTGATTGAGGTCATGCCTTTGTCACCACTGCGGTGTCGTTCGAATAACATGCAATATGCGCAGGCGATCTGCCGGGACAAATTACTCAATACCTGACACAAGCGATTCCCTTGAACAGCGCGCATATCAGCAAGGGTGAAATACTCGTACGCCAGTTTCCGCGCGTGGGCCTGAGCCGCTTCATCAAGCAGACTCAATACCGCGAATTGATCCGCCAGCCTGAGTTCAGCAAACCCGGCTACAGTTTCGATCCAATCGGTCAACTCCATCACAGATTTGAGCGCGTCGTTTCTGGGCAAACCATTTAAAACCACTTGCGCAGATTTGACGTCCGCCATAGGATGGTCAGGCTTTTTGCCAAACAATTTTGTCAGCATTACGCACCCTCTGTTGGTTTACACGACCCAGCCTGTGGCAATATAACAATAAATCGTTTAATCGTGTACACGTTTACTCAACTTATGATTCCCTGGTTAACCGGAAACGCGCCCTTCCCGCCTGTCACGCAGGCATTACAAGAACCAAACGGTCTGTTGGCAGCGGGCGGCAATCTGACCCCGGACAGCCTGCTGGAAGCTTACCGCCGCGGAATTTTTCCGTGGTTCAGTCCTGGTGAACCTGTACTTTGGTGGAGTCCTGATCCGCGCATGGTGCTGTTCCCGGCAGAATTCAAACTCTCCGATTCACTGGCAAAGGTATTGCGTAAACGCAACTATCAAGTACGCACCGACACCGCATTCGAGCAGGTGATGCGCGCCTGCGCCGCACCAAGAGGCGGGCAGCGAGGCAGCTGGATAGACGAGCAGATGATTACGGCATACTGCGCATTGCACAAGCTGGGCTACGCGCATTCGGTAGAAACCTGGATGGATGACAAACTGGTCGGCGGCTTGTACGGCGTGGCTATCGGGCAGATGTTCTACGGTGAATCCATGTTCAGCCTCGCGAACAATGCATCGAAAATAGCCTTGGCGCATCTGACCCGCCAACTGCAACGCCGGCAATCTGCCCGCGCGATCCCGATGATCGACTGCCAGATGTATACGCCCCACCTCGCTTCACTGGGTGCGAGGCTCATCCCGCGCGATATATTTATGACAAGGCTCGAAGAATTGGTAAACTGCACTCCTGTCGAAAATTGGCAATTCGATGGCGACCTGTTTTCAGGTGAATCCTGAATCCTTCACGCAACAACTTGGGACACAGTCCCTTAGTTGTGCGGGGAAGACCCTTGCGGCCTCAAACCACGATCCTGAATCTTAATGAGTTCACTCAACGACATTCCCATCTCCGCGCTGCACTTTTACCTGACCGCACCCTACCCGTGCAGTTATTTGCCGGATTTGCAGGCGCGCTCACAGGTTGCCACCCCGGCCTTTCTGATCAATACACCGCTGTATTCTGAACTGGTACGGCATGGTTTCAGGCGCAGCAGTACCTACATTTACCGCCCGCGCTGCGACAACTGCAGCGCATGCGTGCAACTGCGCGTGCTGGCAAAACCATTCACCGCAAACCGCTCGCAGCGCCGCGCCTGGAAACAGCATGCCTCACTCGACGCCACGCTGCATCCGCTGCAAGACAAAGCCGAGTATTACGAACTGTATCAGCGCTATCAGCGCGCGCGCCATCCTGGCGGCGGCATGGACAACGACGATCGCGATGCCTATCAGACCTTTCTGCTGCAAAGCCATGTCGATACGCTGCTGGTAGAGTTCAGAGATGAGGGCATCCTGCGCATGGTCAGCGTGATTGATCTGCTGGGTGACGGCCTGTCTTCGGTGTACACTTTTTTCGATCCCGATTTACCTCAGGCCAGGTTCGGGGTATACAACGTGCTGTGGCAAATCGAACTGTGCCGCAAACTCGATCTGCACTATGTCTACCTGGGTTACTGGATAAAAAACAGCCGGAAAATGTCGTACAAAACCCAATATCAGCCTGCAGAAGGTCTGCTGAACGGCCGCTGGCAGCCGCTCGACGTAAGCGAAACCGAAGAGCCTGTCATGAACCAGGTTGAAGGAAAAGTCACATGAAAATGCGTTTAGGGATATTTGCAATCGCTGTGCTGCTTTTACCGCTGGCAGGTA
>JAJXTL010000038.1 GCA_021783855.1 Pseudomonadota bacterium | reverse complement strand
CCTGAACCGTTTGTTGGACGAGCCCGGCTCAGGCTCACAAACACTATGCAAATATCTCCTCAATCCAGCCTCGCATAAACGGGCTGAAACGCCCCGGATATTTCTAAAAACCACTTTCGAGCCATGTTACCGGGAACGCCAAATAAATTGAAAAGCCATTACCACGCTGTCATACGTCAAGTTTGATAAGAATTTTAGTTGACCTGATGTGAAGAGAAACATACACTTGCACGCACACTTTTAAGGGCGGAATTATGAACGCTATACATGCAGGCATTACCATCGGCGTCACCGAATTGCGCGACTCGCCGACGCGCATACTCAAACTTGCGGAAGACGAAGATCAGGCAGTCGCCATTCTCAATCACAACAAGCCTGCTGGATACATCGTTTCGCCCAGGGTGATGGAGGCAATGCTCGATTCCATTGCCGACCGCATCGCCGAGAATCGCGCGAAAGCACGCATCACCACGTTGAGCAAAGCGCGCAAGGTCAAACTGGATGAGCTATGAGCTGGCTATCCATCCCGATGCCGAGAGAGAATGGGCAAAACTGGATGGCAGCATCAAGCGACGCTTCAAGGAAAAGTTTGCCAGGGAGCGCCTTGAGATTCCGCGCGTAGCAAAAGATGCGCTGCGCGAACTTCCCGACTGTTACAAAATCAAGATTACCACGCCGCAGTTTCGCCTGATCTATCACGTCAACGATGCAACGCGTTTGCTGACCATTCTCTCCGTCGCATCCAGAGATGATGTCTACGAGGAATTGCGTGCACGGCTCGCATAGTCTCTTCGCTGAGAACAAGGCTCCCGCCATCGAGCGACTGGCGGCTGGTTTCTCTCGTTCCCATGCGCTGCGTGGGAACGTAATTCGGGCGCGTCGCGCCTATGCAGGGCTCACACGCAGCGCGTGGGAGCAAGAAAAAACAGAATAAATAAATTCTTCTTAGCTCTTCGATTTATTGTGATTATCTATGGTTTCTTCACTATTTATTTGGTTTAACAAGTTTGGAGTTAATTCACTCCTAGCAACTATTGCATAACTAAAAATACGTAGGAATGCTTTCAAAGCATCACGGACAAAAATGAAACTAAATGTTGCCAAGAGCCATTGAATAAATGGTGGCTGAACAGTGAGTGCAAACATCGCTAATGTACAACTTGCGACAAAAAGTGCTGTTATAAGTTTTGCTAATTCAAATGCGAAAAAGCCTGAACAGCATAAGGTTTTGAATTGTTGAAAAGTTTTACGGCACCTATAAAGGGGTGATCAAGCCACCAGTCTATAAATGTTTGTAGTCGTTGCTTTATATCCGACATTGCCCCTGCTAGAGCTTGTTTAAAAAGATCGAGTAGGAATACTGCAACGATGCTGCCAATGGCACCAAGTAGGATAATTCCAGGAATGGTATCTTTAAGCCAAGTAGATAAATTATTTATATCCATGTTTTTTTGGGTGAACGTTAAACATACAGAACAATTGTATGAGGGCAGCGTTTTATCAGTTGCTCTTCTGCGACTTGACTATGCTCATCGCGGTGGCGACCATGGTGCCCATATCCGCCAGATTTCCCGGCAAAATCAGCGTGTTGCCGGCTTTTGCGACATTACCGAAGGCTTCCACATATTTTTCCGCCACCTTGAGATTCACCGCATCCATGCCGCCGGGCGACTGGATCGCCAGCGCGACCTGGGAAATCGCCTGGGCGGTTGCCGCAGCGACGGCCTTGATAGCTTCTGCCTGACCCTGGGCGGTGTTGATCGCGGCCTGTTTTTCGCCCTCCGAGCGCTGGATAAACGCTTCGCGCTCGCCGGTGGCGATGTTGATCTGCTCCTGCTTACGCCCTTCGGATGCGGCAATCAATGCGCGCTTTCCACGTTCGGCAGTGATCTGCGCCTGCATGGCGTGCAGGATTTCCGAGGGTGGCGTGAGATCCTTGATCTCGTAACGCAACACCTTGACACCCCAGCTGGTGGCGGCTTCATCGAGGGCCGCCACCACCGCCCGGTTGATGTCGTCGCGTTCCTCAAAAGTCTTGTCCAGTTCCATCTTGCCGATCACCGAACGCAGCGTGGTTTGCGCGAGCTGGGTGATCGCCAGGATATAGTTGCTGGTGCCGTAGGAGGCGAGTCTGGGATCGGTCACCTGAAAATACAGGATGCCATCCACCGTCAGTTGCGTGTTGTCGCGGGTGATGCAGACCTGGCTGGGCACGTCCAGCGGCACTTCTTTCAGCATGTGCTTGTAGGCGACCCGGTCGATAAACGGAATGACGATGTTGAGGCCGGGTAACAGCGCGGCATGAAAACGCCCCAGACGCTCAATCACCCAGGAATTTTGCTGGGGCACGACTTTGAGCGCCTTGACGATAAAAACGATGGCCGCAGCCAGTATGAACAGTGAGATTTCCATGTTTCCTCCGTTACGGTTTGCGATGCGTCAAAATCAGACTGGAGCCGCGCATCTGTTTGATATAAAAGCTGCCTTCACGCGGCATGCCGGCAGCTTCGGGTTCTGCATCCCATTCTGCGCCGCGGTATAAAACCCGTGCCGTGCCGTTTTCATGCCAGCTCAGCACCTGAACCGGTTGCCCGATGTCCAGACTGGTGTCGCCCGGTTTGTTGTGTTGTGAGCTTTTCCAGCGCCGTAAAATCAGCGTGCCTGCGACTACCGTCAGCGCGCACAGTGTTAACTGCCATGCCATGTTCGCGGAAAACCAGGCTGCCAGGCCGCCTACTGTCATCGCAACGGATAACATCAGCAGGTAAAAGGTACCCGATGCCATTTCCAGAGCCAGCAGCACTAACGCCAGTAAAAACCAGTAAGTGTAAATTGCCATGACTTCCCTCGATCCATGTCTGTCAATTGGTGGCGCCCGATTGTATCCGGTTTTTCCTTATTGATAAGCCTGGCAGCAAATATCGGGAATAACCGCGCTGCCCGCCATTGACAGGCGCATAAAAAACCCTGTAAAAACATGGTATTATAGCCAGCCTTGTCTGTCACTGCCAGACACCCTTTCATTCCCACTCGATGGTCGCAGGCGGCTTTCCGGAAATATCGTAAACCACGCGATTGATGCCGCGCACTTCATTGATGATACGGTTGGAAATGCGTCCCAGCAGCGCGTGCGGCAACTCGGCCCAGTGCGCCGTCATGAAGTCCTGCGTCTGCACCGCACGCAAGGCAACCACCCATTCATAAGTCCGTCCATCACCCATCACACCGACGCTCCTGACCGGCAGGAACACGACGAAGGCTTGCGAAGTCTTCTCGTACCAGGACTTGCCCTCTTCATCTTTTGCGGCATGCAATTCTTCGATGAAGATGGCGTCCGCACGACGCAGCAAGTCCGCATATTCTTTTTTCACTTCACCCAGGATACGCACGCCCAGGCCCGGGCCCGGAAACGGATGACGGTATACCATGCCGGGCGGTAATCCCAGCGCCACGCCCAGTTCGCGCACCTCGTCCTTGAACAGTTCGCGCAACGGTTCCAGCAGCTTCAAATGCAGGCTTTCCGGCAATCCGCCGACATTGTGATGCGACTTGATGGTGTGCGCCTTCTTGTTCTTGCCGCCCGCCGACTCGATCACGTCGGGATAGATCGTGCCCTGCGCCAGCCATTTGGCTTTGGACAGCTTGGCGGATTCGCGCTGAAACACCTCGACGAATTCGCGACCGATAATCTTGCGCTTTTGCTCGGGATCGGAAACGCCGGTCAGATGATGCAAAAATTCGATGCTGGCATCGACATGAATCACCTTCACGCCCAGGTTCAGCGCAAAGGTTTCCATCACCTGTGCGGCTTCATTCAGACGCAACAGGCCATTGTCAACAAACACACAGGTCAGCTGATCGCCGATGGCGCGATGAAGCAATGCCGCTGCCACCGAAGAATCCACCCCGCCTGACAGCCCGAGTATCACTTCTTCCGCCCCTACCTGCGCGCGGATTTTCTCAACTGCCTCGGAGACGTAATCCGGCATATTCCAGTCATCCCCGCAGCCGCAAATGTCATGCACGAAACGATCCAGCATGGCGCTACCCTGACGGGTATGCGTAACTTCCGGATGAAATTGCAGCGCATAAAAGCGCCGCGCCTCGTCCGCCATGCCGGCAATCGGCGTGGTCGGGTTGCTGGCAATCACTGAAAAACCTGCCGGCAAACAAGTCACCTTGTCGCCGTGGCTCATCCACACATCGATCAGACCGTGCCCCTGAACATTGACCCTGTCCTGAATATCGCGCAGCAGCGCCGAATGACCTTGCGCGCGGATCTCTGCGTAACCGAATTCACGCACCAGGCCCGTCTCCACCGCACCGCCCAGTTGCGCTGCCATGGTCTGCATGCCGTAGCAGATGCCCAGCACCGGCACGCCCAGTTCGAACACCACCTGCGGCGCGCGCGGCGTATCGCCTTCCGTCACGGAATTGGGCCCGCCCGACAGGATGATGCCCGCCGGGTTGAATGCGCGGATATCCGCATCGGTCATGTCGCAGGAATGCAACTCGCAATAGACATGCGCCTCGCGGACGCGACGTGCGATGAGTTGCGTGTATTGGGAACCGAAATCGAGAATGAGGATTTTTTTATGGGACATAGCTAGGAGTGAGGATTGAGGATTGAGGATTGAGCAGTTATATGAGGAACTGGTAACGTGGCGGGTTTGTTCTCAATCCACAATCCCCGTTCCTCAATCCTGCATTTAGTCTATATGGTAATTCGGCGCTTCCTTGGTGATCTGCACGTCGTGTACATGCGACTCTCTTATGCCGGATGAGCTGATTTCGACAAATTCGGCCTTGGCGTGCATGATTGCGATATCGGCACAGCCCAGATAACCCATGCTGGCGCGCAAGCCGCCCATCAACTGGTGGATCACCGCCAGCACACTGCCCTTGTAGGGTACGCGACCTTCCACGCCTTCGGGCACCAGCTTATCCTGGTTGCTCTCGCCTTCCTGGAAATAGCGGTCGCTGGAGCCTTGCTGCATGGCGCCCAGACTGCCCATGCCGCGATACGATTTGTAAGAACGGCCCTGAAACAGTTCGATTTCGCCCGGCGCTTCTTCAGTCCCGGCAAACAGTCCGCCCAGCATCACCGTATGTGCACCGGCCGCTATGGCTTTGGCGATATCACCGGAAAAACGAATCCCGCCGTCGGCGATCAAAGGCACGCCGGTCCCCAGCAAGGCTTTTGCGACATTCTGAATCGCCGCGATCTGCGGCACACCGACACCCGCGACGATGCGCGTGGTACAAATCGAACCGGGGCCGATACCCACCTTAACGGCGTCCGCGCCATGATCCATCAACGCCAGCGCCGCAGCGCCCGTAGCGATATTGCCGCCGATCACTTCAATATTCGGGAAGTTGGTTTTTACCCAGCGGACGCGATCCAACACGCCTTGCGAATGCCCGTGCGCGGTATCCACGACGATCACGTCTACCCCCGCCTCGGCAAGCAGCGCCACGCGCTCCTCGGTGCCCTCACCCACACCCACCGCGGCGCCTGCACACAGACGGCCGCGACTGTCCTTGCTGGCCATGGGGTGTTCGCTGGATTTCAGAATATCCTTGACCGTCATCAAGCCACACAACTCGAACGCGTCGTTGACCACCAGCACACGCTCCAGCCTGTGCTTGTGCATCAGGTTGCGCGCCTCTTCCAGACTGGTGTTTTCCTTTACGGTAATCAGACGCTCACGCGGGGTCATGATATTTTGCACCGGCTGATCCAGATTGCTCTCGAAACGCAGGTCGCGGTTGGTGACGATACCGACCAGTTGCCTGCCCTGCACCACCGGCAAGCCGGAAATCTTGTACTGACGGGTCAGATTCAACACATGGCGCACCGACATATCGGGCGTAATGGTGATCGGGTCCTTGACCACACCGCTTTCAAAACGCTTGACCTTGGCGACCTTGGCGGCCTGCTCGCGGGCTGTCATGTTTTTATGAATGATGCCGATACCGCCCTCCTGCGCCAGCGCAATCGCCAGGCGCGAGCCGGTGACAGTATCCATCGCTGCGGACAGCAGCGGCGTATTCAGGCTGATATTGCGCGTCAGCTGCGTGCGCAGACTGACATCGCGCGGCATGACGTTGGAGTAAGCTGGGACGAGCAGGACGTCGTCAAAGGTCAGGGCTTTCTGGATAATGCGCATGGGAAACAGGCCTCGGCAAAGCGCGCATTATACGCATCCCAACGGACATGGCAAAGCCACCCAACAAATAAAACCATCCATGTCCGTTTCCCTCACCCAAACCCTCTCCCGAAGGGCGAGGGAACAAACGAATCGCTACGCGAGTTTTAATCAAATGAACCGGTAAATCGACACGTCGCGCAGGGTAAAATTATCGGGTTTGTTGCAGTTACAGCGCCGCTTCGTCAACTTCACCGGTGCGGATGCGGATAACCTGCTCAACGGAGGATACGAAAATCTTCCCGTCCCCTATTTTTCCGGTGCGTGCGGCCCTGACGATGGCCTCAACGGCAGTATCCAGCATCTCACTGGACACCACCACTTCAACCTTGACCTTGGGCAGGAAGTCTACTACATACTCCGCCCCGCGGTACAACTCGGTATGCCCCTTCTGGCGACCAAAACCCTTGACCTCGGTGACCGTCAATCCGCTGAGATTCAATTCGGACAGCGCCTCACGCACTTCATCCAGTTTAAAAGGCTTGATCACGGCTTCGATTTTTTTCATGATGAACTCCATTGTGTGGTTAATGTAAATTCGCGCAGCGATTCGTTTGCACCCTCTCTCACAACGCGAGAGAGAGTTGGGGAGAGGAAACGGGCATGCCCGTCAGCATAGTTCAAAAATCCGGAAATGCCCGGATACGCCATCAATCCCGTTTGGGCAACGTGCATTGTAACAAGACAGCCAATACGCACGCCAGATAATCCATAAAACCACTCAAACAAACATGGCGATTTTCACATTAACGACTGATAGCAAACCTTCACCACTTCAAGCTCGACGATACCTGACGGAGTCTGCAACTTCGCGACCTCTCCCTCATGCAATTTGAGCAGGGCGCGCGCCAGAGGCGACACCCAACTGATGTGACCTCGCGACACGTTCGCCTCATCCACACCCACGATGGCATAGGTCGCCTCACAGCCGTCCTCACCGCAAACGGTGACCGTCGCACCAAAAAATACCTGTTCACACGCTGCGCGCTGCGCCGGATCGACCACTTCGGCCTGATCCAGCCGTTTGCGCAGGAAACGCACCCGCTTGTCTATCTCACGCAGGCGTTTTTTTCCGTAAATATAATCGCCATTCTCCGAACGATCTCCATTGGAAGCCGCCCAGGTAATGGTATTGACCAGCACCGGACGCTCGACTTTCCAGAGCTGCTGCAACTCGGCCTGCAACTTTTGATGCCCGCCAGGGGTGATGTAGTTCTTGACGCCCAGCGGCAATGGCGATGACAATTCATCGTCGTCATCGTCGTCGTCGTGCTGCTCACTATGTTTCACCACCAATTTATCGATTTTACAGACTCCCACATTAGTGCAAGGTGCAACCAAGATATTAAGGTTGGCGAGTATATACCTTGCACAGGCTGTTTCAAGCTGCCAGAAATCCGGCAGACAATTTATTCCGGGCGCTCTATTCCTGACAATATTTGTCAGGTAATATATACCTCTGTAAAAATTTAATCACACTTATGGATACGCCCCGTGCTTCAACTGAAATTTGACAACCGTTTCATCAGCGAATTACCGGGTGACGAGACCGGAAATATACAATCCAGACACACGCCGGGTGTGTGCTGGGCCGCCGTCAATCCGACCCCGGTCGCCCGTCCTAGGCTGCTGGCCTATTCGAGCGAAGTCTCACAACTCCTAAACCTTTCCGACCAAGATGTGCACTCCGATGATTTTCTGGCGGCCTTCTGCGGAAATCGCCTGCTGCCTGGCATGAAAGCCTACGCCACCTGCTATGGCGGTCATCAGTTCGGCAGCTGGGCCGGGCAACTGGGTGACGGGCGCGCCATTGCGCTGGGCGAAGTAATCAACAAAGACGGGGAGCGCTGGGAGTTGCAGCTCAAGGGGGCCGGCATGACGCCGTATTCGCGTCGCGCAGACGGCCGCGCGGTGCTGCGTTCGTCCTTGCGCGAGTTCCTGTGCAGCGAGGCCATGCACCATCTTGGCATACCCACGACACGCGCCTTGAGCCTGATTGCAACAGGCGATACCGTCATGCGCGACATGTTTTATGATGGAAATCCTGCACTGGAGCCCGGCGCAATCGTATGCCGCGTCGCGCCCAGCTTCATCCGCTTCGGAAATTTCGAGATACTGGCCTCGCGCGGCGAACGCGAACTGCTGCAAAATTTGCTCGATTTGACCATCGCACGCGATTTCCCGCAGATCGGCGGGCCAAATCGCTTTGCAGACTGGTTCAGACTGGTTTGCGAGAGAACGGCTAAACTCGTCGTGGAATGGCTGCGCGTCGGATTCGTGCACGGCGTGATGAATACCGACAACATGTCCATACTCGGACTGACCATAGACTATGGTCCATACGGCTGGATGGACAACTTCGATCCGGGCTGGACGCCCAATACCACCGATGAAGATTGGCGGCGCTATACGCTGGCAAAACAAACTTCCGTGGCGCGCTGGAACCTTGAGCGGCTGGCCGACGCACTGGAGACGGTCGCGCCCTCCCGCAGCATACTGAGCGAAGGACTGGCCCATTTTGACACCACCTTGCAGGCGAACCTGTCCGCCATGCTGACCGCAAAATTCGGCCTGCTGCAATTGAAGAATGAAGATACTGGCCTGATCGAGGAGGTTTTTGAACTGATGCATCGCGCCCAGGTGGATATGACGGAATTCTTTCGTGCCCTGGCCAACATCAGACAGCAGAGTCCGGCGTTGTCCGTTTTGCGCAGCGCGTTTTATCAGGATGCGCTCTACCAGGAGCAAGGTGCGCTGTTCGAGGCCTGGCTTGCGCGTTATGTTGCCCGCCTTGCGCTGCAACAGGATACCGACGAAGCGCGGCGACACCGCATGAACCTTGTGAACCCGAGATTCGTGCTGCGCAACTATCTGGCCCAGCAGGCAATCGATGCAGCCATGAACGACGATCTGACCCTGATAGACAGACTGATGGAAGCCGCCCGCCACCCTTATGATGAAGACATTCCGGCAGACCTGACAGCCAAGCGTCCGGACTGGGCAATCAACAAGCCCGGCTGTTCGATGCTGTCTTGCAGTTCCTGATCAAAACCGAGATACTTTTTTAAACTGGAGGTTGTTATGGCGCTATTAAAATTTATTCATCTGCTGTCTGTGCTGATCTGGGTCGGCGGCATGTTTTTCGCCTATGTGGTGCTGCGCCCGGCAGCCGTGGAAATTCTCGAACCGCCTCTGCGTCTGCGACTGTGGGATTCGGTGTTCCGCCGTTTCTTCGTCTGGGTCTGGTTTACCGTCGCTGCGCTGCTGATCAGCGGCCTTTACATGATCCACCTGTACGGCGGCATGGCTCAGGTGGGCCGTCATGTGCACATCATGCTGGCATTGGGTCTTGTGATGATCGCGGTTTACGGCCATGTGTTTTTTGGACTTTACCGGAAGTTCAGCCGCCATGTCGCAGAGCAGAACTGGAAAGAAGCCGGCGAAATGCTCAGCAAGATCCGTAAATTGATTGCGCTCAATCTGACGCTGGGTCTGCTCACCGTGGGCGTGGCAACCATCGGCATGGCGCTCTGAACTACCCGTCTGACCGGCCCGCATCTGACAATAGGTGATAATGTGCCCATCGGCATGGTAAGCTGCGCCCGTTAAGGCGGGTCGACATCCGCTGCCCATTTTGAGATATTTATGATTCTGCGTGGCCCGCATCGCCCTGATCTTCTAAAGAACGAAACCTTACCCGACATTTTTGAAGCTACCGCGACTCATCTGCCGGATAAAACGGCGCTGATTTTTGCCGGGCGCACACTCAGCTATGCGCAATTAAATGCAGAGGCTGACAAGGTAGCCTCCTGTCTGATCGGACTTGGCGTGCAGACCGGTCAGGTGGTGGGAATGTGGTTGCCGCGCGGGCTGAATCTGTTGGCAGCGCAGCTAGGCATCAGCAAATCCGGGGCGGCCTGGCTACCGTTCGATGCCGACACACCTGTGGCACGCATAGACGCCTGTCTGATCGATGCAAACAGCCCCGGACTGCTCACCTGCCGCGCGTTTTTGCCATTGCTTGAGGGCTACACGCGCCCTTTGTGGATATTCGAAGACCTGATCGTAGCTGCGCCATTGCTGCGCCGTAGTACAGATTTCGGCCCGGATTGCCCGGCCTATGTGATTTACACCTCCGGTTCGACAGGCAAACCCAAGGGCATCGCAGTAAATCACCGCAGCATCAGCCATTTTTTGCGCAGCGAAAACGAAGTCCTTGGGGTGCGCACCGATGACCGGGTGTATCAGGGCTTCTCCGTTGCCTTCGACATGTCTTTCGAGGAAATCTGGATTTCCTACCTGGTCGGCGCAACGTTATGGCTGGCGCCTCGCGAAATCACAGGCGATCCGGATGCGCTGGTAAGCGCACTCGACGCCAACCACATCAGCGTGCTGCACGCCGTACCCACCCTGCTGGCGCTTTTTCCACACGATGTAGCGTGTCTCAGGCTGATCAATCTCGGCGGCGAGATGTGTCCGCAGGCACTGGTCGAGCGCTTTGCAACGCCTGAGCGGCAACTCTTCAATACCTATGGTCCGACTGAAGCCACCG
The DNA here is from genome assembly GCA_021783855.1 of Pseudomonadota bacterium. The sequence continues at coordinate 11,547 of JAJXTL010000038.1, read as the reverse complement.
TGTCGGCGAGTCTTGCCCGGTTGCATCGGGGAGAGCCCGTGACCATCGGTCGCCCGCTACCCAACTACGGCCTGCTGGTGGTGGATGCCGAGCTTAAACTGCTGCCGCCTGGCGAGACGGGCGAGCTGTGTATCACCGGTCCCGGCGTGGCACAAGGCTATCTGGGTCGCCCCGATTTGACCTCTGAAAAATTCGTAGCCAATCCCCATGCCGAAGGTGAGCACGAAGCCCGCCTCTATCGCACCGGCGATCTGGCGCGCATCGATACGGACGGCAACGTTCAGTGCCTGGGCCGGGTCGACGACCAGGTAAAAATCCGCGGCTTTCGCGTCGAACTGGGAGAGATCGAAGCGGTGCTTTCCAGAGAAGCGGGCATCGCGACGGCTGCGGTTATACTCAAGGAAGTGGCCGAGGTGGAACAACTGGTCGCCTATTTTGTCGCCGGCACCGATGCAGCACCCACAGCGTCAGCGTTGCGTAAAAACCTTGCCGATCAATTGCCGCCCTACATGGTTCCGGCACGCTTTGAAGCCGTGCAAATCATGCCGCGACTGACCTCCGGCAAGATAGACCGCAAGGCGCTGCGTGCCCTGCCACTGGCCGGCACAGGCTTGTCCGATGATGAGTCCGACACGCCGGAAAACGAGGCGGAAGCGGCGCTGTTTTGCGCCTTGAAGCATCTGTTCCCGGGCCACCCCCTGCTGCGCGCGGCAGATTTTTTTACCGATCTAGGCGGTCATTCACTGCTGGCGGCACGTCTGGTATCGCGGCTGCGCGAAGATGCTCGTTTTGCCAACGTGACGGTTCACGACATCTACTCCGAACGCCGTCTGGATTTAATTGCCGGCGCACTGAGCAGGAAGCAACAGTCGAGTATTGCCGCTGAGGCAAAAATCGTAACAACGCCCAGACTGCGTCGTATCCTGTGTGGCATGGCCCAGGCCGCCGTCATCCCGCCGCTGGTATGCCTGAAGATGGCACAATGGCTGTCACCCTTCTTCACCTATCACTACTTCACCGGCGACCCCGGTGACAGTATGACACGCGCCATTCTCGCATCCCTGCTGGTTTATCTGCTTGCCAATGTCAGCAGCTTTTTGTTCGTCATCGCCGCAAAGTGGCTGGTAATAGGCAAAATCAAGGCCGGACGTTATCCGCTGTGGGGCGTCATGTACTTCCGCTGGTGGCTGGCAGACCGCATTTCTGAAGTTCCGCCGCGTCACCTCTTGTCCGGCTCGTCGCTCAATGCGATGTATTTGCGCGCACTGGGCGCGACCATCGGTCGTGACGCACTGATTGGCGCTCTGTCGGTACGCGCCCCCGATCTGCTGCATATCGGCGACGGCGTATCGATCGGTTCTTCGGTGAATCTGGAAAATGCACGGGTCGAACGCGGCGAACTGATTTTAGGCGCGATCGACATAGGCAATGAGGCCGTAGTGGACTCTTATGCTGTCATGGAAGGCGACACGGTACTCGGCGAATATGCACATCTGGGCGGCCTGTCCTCCCTACCCTCAGGGCAGCAGGTACCCGAAAAACAACACTGGGAAGGAGCCCCCGCGCATTTCGCAGCCGAAGTAGACCTCGCCGCTCGTCGGCCACGCGTAACAGTTTCAGCCCTGCGCTCAGCGTGGGAGATTTTGCTCTACTTTATGGGCGCCAACCTGGTTGCCGTGGTATTTTTCCTGCCGGTATTCCCCAGTTTCATCCTGATCGACTATCTGGATGGCCGCTGGTTGAATATCGCCGACGCCCATACTGCTCCGATGAGCGCGTTTTTCACCTATCTGACCCTGTCGATTCCTGCCAGCGCCGTGCTGGTGCTGGTCACCGTACTGGCCTCGGCAGGCTTCCGCTATCTTGTGCTGCCACGATTAAAAGAAGGCTCCTGGTCGGTTCATAGCACCGTATATTTTTCCAAATGGCTGAGCAATCAGATACAGGAAGCCAGTCTGTTCGTCCTGCATGGCCTGTATGCCACCGTGTATGCGCCCTGGTGGTATCGCCTGCTGGGCGCCCGGGTAGGCCGAGGCACCGAAATTTCCACAGCCCTGGGCGTCGTGCCCGACATGCTGACCATCGGCACCGACAGCTTCGTGGCGGACGGCGTGATGCTGGGCGATGAGCGCATCGAGGGCGGCTGGATGAGCCTGCGCCCGACGATCATCGGCAATCGCACCTTTCTGGGGAACGGCGCCTTTGTGCCGGATGGCAGCATATTGCCGGATGATGTGCTGATCGGCGTACAATCGGGCGTGCCTGCAAATGAGCGCATGCATCCGGGCGACACCTGGGTCGGCAATCCGCCCATCATCCTGCCTGCACGCGAGCAATTTGAGGGATTTGATCCGTCACTTACCTTTCATCCCCGCCTGTTACGACGCCTGAGCCGGGGAACCGTTGAAGCCTTGCGCATCGTCATGCCGATGGCCGTAGTGATCGCAGTGGGTTATCTCACCGTTGCGCTGGTGATGCCGCTGGCCGGCGCGGGGCTCCTTGTGGACACCTTGCTGGCACTGTCACTGGCAGGCTTTCTCTACGGCGTAGGTTCATTTTTATTTGTGGTACTCGTCAAGTGGCTGGTGATTGGCCGCTACCGGCCACGCTCGGCACCCATGTGGACGGCTTTTGTATGGGGGAGCGAGGCAGTCACGAATCTCTATGAGTCCATCGCCGTACCCAATTTTGTAGACTTCCTGCGCGGTACGCCGATGCTGCCACCCTGCCTGCGTCTGCTTGGCTGCAAGATGGGCCGTGGCATTTACATGGACACCACCCAGCTGACCGAGTTCGACTGCGTAAGCGTAGGCGACTACTCCGCGCTCAATAGCTGGTGCGGCCCGCAGACTCACCTGTTCGAGGATCGCATCATGAAAATCGGCGCGGTGAGTATAGGCCGCGGCGTCACCGTCGGCGCACGCACCACCATCCTTTATGGCGCTCATATCGGCGATGGAGCATCTCTCGGGGCGCTCACCCTGATCCTGAAAGGCGAGAATATCCCTGATGGAACAAAATGGATAGGATCGCCCGCAGAACCCTGGGCTGGCTAAAACAGGACGCAACATGTACTGCTGCGTGAACGATACAAAACCGGGCTTGGAAAAATGCTTCAGATTTTATAATCCGAACAGAGTACACTTGCCGCCTGACGACGCCGGATGAGTTCAACTTTGAACCCGAATTGTCCATTTAAAGTGATCTCTGCTGCACAAGGCCGTTCGTGGTGAGCTTGTCGAACCATGAATGGCCCTTCGACAGGATCAGGGCGAACGGTTTTTTCTAATGGATAATTCGGGTTGAAAACCTGCCTGCACTGCCTATCGGCCTTGGCATTCACCGCAAGGCTTCCACTAAAAATGGAAAACACTATCCGATCGAGTGGAGCTGCCTTGGTATTTGGCGCATCCAGTCAACATCCTGCCGGGAGGTAAAATGAAACGCTACAGTTTTGTTTTTACGCTGATATTCATGTTACTCGCTGCGTGCAGCGGCCCCCGCACCTATGCTGAGAGGGAGGAATTCCTTTCCGATTCACGTCATAGCAGAGATTTTTCCACCACTGCGGAACCCGTATGCGAGGCCGCCCGCCGCGTGTTGCTCAGAGACGGCTACATCGTCGAGGAAAGCGCTGAACAGAACCTTACCGGCGTCAAAGAATTCCAGATCGAAGAGAATCGTCATGCCATATTGCGCCTTTACGTCACCTGCGGCCAGCGTGCCAGTGGCTCCACCCTGTTTGTCACCGCCACGGAAGAACATTTCGACGTTAAGAGCAGCCGCCAGAGCACTTCAATTGGCGTGCCTCTCGTGTCCCCCATTTCCATCAGCAGCAAGAGCGAGGCCGATAATAAGGTAAAGACGCGGGGCGAAACGGTAACGGATAGGAATTTCTATGAGCGTTTCTATCGGGCCGTAAAACTGGAATTGGGACGCTAGGAGCCTGTCGGACTTGTCTTGTAACTCATTGATTCCATTAATGTGCGTACAAATTAAGCAAATATTTAATTGTTAAAAATCAATAGGTTGCATAGAATAAAAATTGAAGTCCGACAGTCTGCTAGCCTGACCGCCTTATGTCATTGACCACGTAAAACGACTGCCATCCGGGAAAAGACATTCCAGTCGAGGTCGAACCCGACATAAGGCCTATAAAGGGTTTCGGGTAACGAGAGCAATTTAAAAACGACCTGAAGCTGGCAATTCATGTATCCCGGAACCTCAAACCTCATCCCCACCTGAAGTATCAACCGGATTTGACGGACGCCTGCATGAAACTCTCCCCTTTAAAACTTCTGATCTGGCCGGAATGTCCGGCCGAATTTGATCATCACGGGCTCGCCCTGATCCTGCTCACACTTCCTGCGGGCACGAAGAGGGCTGATGCCAGACAAATGGCGAGGACGACGTTACGGGAATGCATAGCTTCCTTGTTGCATGCCGTTCATATCGAGCTTGCTGAAGGCGTACACGGACCGCTGATTACAGGTAGCGACTTACGGATCAGTCTGAGTTATGCGGGTGACAAGGCATTGATCGGCATTGCCCGCAGACGGGCGCTGGGCGTGGATATCGTAAAAATTGAATCCATGGATGATGTCGAGACACTCGCCAAACTCTATCTGCCGGTTGCGCCCAATGCGGATTTTGCGCTGGCCTGGGCGCAGATGGAGGCATGCTGCAAAGCCTTAAAATTGCCACTGTCCGAAATTAATGACGCACGCAAACTTGCCTATGCCAGTTGCGAGCTTGTCGATTGCGAACAGATAGACGGCTACCGGATCGCACTCGCAACGACATCACCCTGAATATCAGAGATTGTGGCGGAAAGTTCGATCACGCACCACGCGATACACTGCCTGAACGTGATTACATCTGCTCAGGCAAGTTTCCCGGCGACCCGCTTTAACGCTTCAAAACAGGCGCGGTCGATCGCGATGTCCACTTGTTCCGCCATGATATCCAGCGTTTTAGGTATGGGGATCGCACCACGGTAGGGACGCACTGCCGTGATTGCATCGAAGATGTCCGCAACCGTGATAATGCGCGTTTCGAGTACGATCTCTTCCCCTTTTAAACCCAGCGGATAACCGGCACCATCCAGTCGTTCATGATGTGCACTTGAAACACGTGCAAGTTCGTCGAATATTTTGATTCTGCCGAGTATCGAACCGGTATACGCGGCGTGACACTTCACCGCTTCCCATTCGTCAGCATCCAGTTTGCCTGGCTTGTCCAGTATTGTATTGCTGACGCCGAGTTTGCCCACATCATGCAGCAGGGCGCCGCGCTTGAGCCAGCGTCGGCGAGGCTCTGCCATGCCCATTTCTTGCGCGACAAGATCTGCATATAGCGCCACTCTCATACTGTGGCCCTGGGTATAGGGACTCTTGGCATCGACGATCTGGCCAAAGGCTGCGGCAATCTCATCAAGATAATCTTCATCCAGAGGAAGCTCGAAACGTCCGGGTTCAAGTTCCAGCACGGCCTGATGCAATCTGTCAGAGCCGAGCATATCCCAGAACGACTTATCTTCGGCGACACCTTCCAGAGCGGCAACCAACGTTGGATCGAACCAGGAATGTGCGCGTTTTTTGGCTTCCTGCATCGCGCCATCCGGACCGCCAACCGTATGAAACACGTCCACGACCTGTGACAACAGCGCAATACGTGCATAAATGGGAATGGCCTCACCGGCCAGTTTATCCGGCCGCCCGCCGCCGTCCCAATGTTCATCCAGGCCATGAATAGCGTTCGCAACCTGCTCACCAAAGCGCAGTTGGCGGGCAATATCAGCGCCTCTCTGACAGCGAGTCTGAATAAGCTCCTGGGCCAGATCGTCACTGTGACTGACAACCGTCAGCAATTTCTTGAAACGGTCTGCCAAACCTGCCTGCAGCCCGGTATGGCTCACCACAAAGCTGAGCGCCTGATTCAGGCTGCCATCAACCCATTTATAATCGCGCTTGAACGACAAGTCGTCGGTAAGATACAACTCGCAAATACGCGCTGCGTTGCTGCTGCATCCCAAATCCTTGAGAAGCAACGTATAGTACAGTTCCCATAAAGCCTGTTCCGAAAAACCGATGCGCAGCCCGATATGCATGCCTATCCAGCAGCAGCGCACGCAATGTCCTTCGGGTTGCCCTTCAGTGATATCCAGTGCATGACTAAGCGACCCGATCAGCTCCGACAGTTTCAATCCACTTAGCGGCATTTATCAGTCCTTTACATTGCCCGGGTCAGCACTCGCATCATATTATCCGGAGTTTGTTGAACAAACAATCAACATGGCCGTATATTTTTGCTGGCGGATTCAGCAAGCAATAACTGCATTACTCCATGTACATCCCGCCGTTCACATGCAGGGTAACGCCGGTGATATAGGCAGCCCCCGGGCCTGCCAGAAACGCCACGGCGGCGGCGATATCGGCGGGTTGTCCCAGACGCTTTAACGGCACATGCTCGACCAGCTTGGCGCGCTGCTCCTCACCCAGTGCATGCGTCATATCGGTGTCGATAAACCCCGGCGCGACACAGTTCACGGTGATGTTGCGACTGCCGATTTCCTGAGCAAGCGATTTGGTAAAACCGATCATGCCCGCCTTGGATGCCGCATAGTTGGCCTGCCCTGCATTGCCCATACTGCCGACCACCGAGGAAATGCTGATGATACGTCCGCCGCGGGCCTTCATCATCGCGCGCAGCACCGCGCGTGAGAGACGGAATACCGATTTCAGGTTGGTTGTCAGCACATCGTCCCATTCGTCGTCCGACATGCGTGCCAGCAGATTGTCGCGGGTAATGCCGGCGTTGTTGACCAGAATCGAGATTTCGCCGAACTGTTTGCGCAAGTCAGCCAAAACTTGCTCGGTCTGCGCTGCATCATTGACGTTCAGCGCATAGCCCTGTCCTTTGATGCCGTCCGCCGCCAGATAATCGCTGATTGATTGTGCGCCCTTATCGCTGGTTGCCGTGCCGATCACCGTCGCACCCTGGCGACCCAGTTCCAGCGCGATAGCCTGACCGATGCCGCGTGAAGCACCGGTCACCAGTGCGATTTGTCCCTGTAGTGTCATGCCATTTCCCCAAGTGTAGTCAAGGTCTGTGTCAGCGCTGCGCCATCGCTGATGGCGGATGCCAGTTGCCCGGTATCGATACGCTTGTTCAAACCGGCCAGCACACGACCCGGCGCACATTCGACATTGTGTGTGACGCCCTGTTTACCGAATTCCAGCACGGTCTCGACCCAGCGCACCGGAGAATACAACTGGCGCACCAGCGCATCGCGGATTTTATCGCCATCGCTGTACGCCGCCACATCGGCGTTGTGCAACACAGGGATAGTGGGTGCATGAATTGCAACGCCGCCCAGATAGGTGCGCAACTGATCCGCCGCACCCTTGAGCAGCGAGCAATGCGACGGCACGCTCATCGGCAGCATGATTGCGCGCTTGGCGCCGCGTGCCTTAGCCAGCTCCATGCCGCGTTCAACCGCAGCCCGGTCGCCCGCGATCACCACTTGCCCAGGCGAATTGTAATTCACCGCTTCCAGCACATCGCCTTGCGCGCCTTAAATACACACTGCGCGCACGGCTTCATCGTCCAGACCCAGAATCGCCGCGATGACGCCCACGCCTTCGGGCACCGCCTGTTGCATGCACTGCGCACGATAGCGCACCAGCGGCAGGGCATCTGCGAAGCTCAGGGCGCCACTGGCTACCAGCGCGGTGTATTCGCCCAGGCTGTGCCCCGCCATCATCGCAGGCAGCGGACCGTTCTGCGACTGCCAGGCGCGATATACCGCGATACCTGCGGTCAGCATGAGAGGTTGCGTGTTGACGGTTGCATTGAGCTCTGCGTCGGAACCCTCGCCGGCCAGTTGCCACAGATCCTGGCCCAGCACATCGGATGCTTCAGTGAAAGTGTCGCGCACCGCAGAAAAATCGGCATAGCCGTTCATCATGCCGCGCGACTGCGAACCTTGCCCGGGAAATACGAAAGCGAATTTAGTCATAAAACAGTCGTTAGTCGTAAGTAGTAAGTTGTTAGTGGGTGTTGTCCGCTGCGCGGTCTTTCATTCAAAAACACGAGTGCTTGCGCAACAAGTTTTGTAAGAATGTCCTTGCGGCATTTAACTAGCTACTAATGACTAGCAGCTAGCGACTGCTTCTATTACCAGCGCAGCAGCACTGCACCCCAGGTAAATCCGCCGCCTATCGCTTCCAGCAGGATGTTCTGCCCGGCCTTGATACGGCCATCGCGAACGGCGACATCCAGCGCCAGCGGAATCGAGGCCGATGAGGTATTGCCATGATTGGCGACAGTAACGACCACGTTATCCATGCTCAAGCCGAGTTTCTTTGCCGTCGCTTCGATGATGCGGATATTCGCCTGATGCGGCACCAGCCAGTTGATGTCAGTCCCCTGCAGTCCGGCATCGCTCAGTACTTCATCGACCACACGGCTTAACACGGTGACGGCAAACTTGAACACCGCCTGCCCTTCCATCTTGATGAAGGGCTCGCCCTTAACCGCACCGTTGCAGATATTGCCATCCGCCCGAAGCTGCGCATGATGTCTACCGTCTGCATGCAGTTTGACTGCCAGCACGCCCGGCTCGGCACTTGCCTGCAAAATGACCGCACCGGCGCCGTCGCCGAACAACACGCAGGTGGTGCGATCGGTCCAGTCCAGCATGCGCGACATTACCTCAGTTCCCACCACCAGCACGGTTCTGGCCTGGCCGCCGCGTATGTACAGATCGGCGGTATTCAGTGCATAGACAAAGCCGCCGCATACCGCTTGCAAGTCAAAGGCCGCGCCGCCGTTGGTGATGCCCAGTTTGTCCTGCAAGATGCAGGCAGTGCTGGGAAACATCTTGTCCGGCGAAGTGGTGGCAACGATGATGAGATCGATATCTTCTGCGACGATACCGGCAGCCTCGATGGCTTTGAGGCTTGCCTGCAAGGCCAGATCGCTGGCCATTTCACCGTCTGCCGCGATATGCCGCTCACGGATGCCGCTGCGCGAGACGATCCACTCGTCCGAAGTATCCACGATCTTTTCCAGATCGAAATTGGTCAGCACCCTGGCCGGCAAATAACTGCCGGTGCCGATTATCTTTGCGTGCATCATGACACTCCCAACTGTTGGCGCTCATGGTGCCATTTTTCGATATGCACGCTGATCTGCTGCCACATTCCGGCACGCACTTCCTCTGCCGCTTTTTCTATCGCACATTTGAAGGCAAATACGTCAGCCGAACCGTGACTCTTCACCACGATGCCGCGCAAACCGAGAAAGCTGGCACCGTTGTAACGCCTGTGATCCAGTCTGTGCTTGAACGCCTTGAGCACCGGCATGGAAACCAGGGCAGCCATTTTGGTGTACAAACTCGTGGAGAAACCTTCCTTCAGAAAGCCGCCCATCATCTTGGCTACTCCTTCGGCTGTCTTGAGCGCGACATTGCCGACAAAACCATCGCACACCACCAGATCGGTCGTGCCCTTGAAGATATCGTTACCCTCGACGTTGCCGTAAAAATTCAAATCGCTGTCGCGCAGCAGGATGGCTGCCTGCTTCACCACCTCGTTGCCCTTGATGTCTTCACTGCCGATATTGAGCAGTCCGACGCTAGGATCCGGTTTGCGCTCAAGCGCCGTAACCAGCGTTGCACCCATCATGGCAAATTGCAGCAGATGTTCGGCGGAGCAATCGGTATTGGCACCCAGATCGAGCATGCACACCTGACCGTTTTTGGTTGGCAAATAGGAGGCGATAGCGGGTCTGTCTATGCCCGGTATGGTTTTGAGCACATAACGCGCGGTCGCCATCAGCGCGCCGGTATTACCCGCACTGATACAGGCCGACGCCTCGCCGCTTTTAACCAGATTGATACAAACGCGCATCGAAGAATCTTTTTTGCCGCGCAGCGCAGATTGCGGCTGTTCATCCATACCCACCACTTCCGAGGCGGGATGCACGCGCAGACGCGCGCCGAACATGCCGCCTGCCGTATCAATACGCAGCGCGCGCAGTTCCGCATTAATCATATCGGGGCTACCCACCAGAATGATGGTATCGCGGGAATACTGCTTCAGATACTCAACGGCTGCGTGGATGGTGACCGCAGTACCATGATCGCCCCCCATCGCATCTATAGCTAATGTGACATCCACTAAGTAATCCTTGGCGAGAGAAAGCTCCAAAACCAGCTTGACCAGCGGTGACTGAAATCAGCGCACCCCTTGAAGGGCTTGCCGCTCAGATAACCGCTCACGAAAGACTCAGGGTTTCGGATAAAACAAAGTCTGACCACAGCCGACCATAATGATCGACTACGCTTCAAAGTGACTCAGTCGCCCTTGGTCTTGACTACTTTCTTGCCGCGGTAGTAACCGGTCGGACTGATGTGATGACGCAAATGGTTCTCGCCGGTGGTAGGCTCGATCGCCAGTGCCGGAGCGGTCAGAAAATCATGGGCGCGATGCATACCGCGCTTGGAAGGGGATTTTTTATTCTGCTGAACTGCCATGCTATTACTCCTTGGATAAATCTAATTAATTACGTTTCAACTTCTCTAACAGCGCAAAAGGATGTCGATCACCCTCTTGCCTGTTTTCACCCTCTGCCACCTGACAGACACCTGATTGATGCTTAGGTGCGATTGGCAGGCTTAACAAAATCTCTTCTTCCAGCAACGCCAGCACATCCAGATGCGCATCTGCCAGAATCCCGTCAGAATTCTCTTCTTCATCCGGCTGCCCGTCCAAATGCATTTCGGAGTCCAACAAATCCAGAGCATCCTGATCGCACAACAACAGGCGCGCCTCATGGCATACCGCATAATCCAGAGCACTCAGACAACGCTGACAACGCAACTGACAGTCGCCCTTGATACTGATATCCAGTACTGGACGCCCCTGATTATCCCGTCCGCCTTGCAGACTGTACTGCAGGAACCCTTGCGGGTTATCCAGTACATCATGAAGACGTGTCAGTTCTGCAAACGGCACTTGTTCAGTGATTTGTCTGCCATTTCCGGCAAAATCCAGGCTGTCTATGAAAGGTCGAACGTACATGAGCCGCGCATAATATATTTTTCGCGGCGTTCTGTCAAAAAACCTGCTGAAAATGCTGAAAATATTATAAAAAGACTGTTGATAGTTAATAATCGATCGCTGATAATCAGCGACTGATAACCGACAACAAATACAGACCTCAGTCGGTAATCGACATTGCAGCTTCGCCCACTATCAACCATCAACTGCCTTCAGTAAATGTTAAAGGATTTGTATTGAATACCCATTTGCTGGTTTTAGCCTCTACCTCCCCGTACCGCAGCGAATTGCTTAAAAGACTGCAAATCCCTTTTACAACCGCATCTCCCAACGTGGACGAAACACCGCTACCCCACGAGACCGCGCGCGCCACCTCCATGCGCCTTGCACAGGAAAAAGCACATGCCGTAGCGGCAGCTTATCCCGACGCGCTGATTATCGGTTCCGATCAGGTTGCCCTGCTGGAAGGATTGCAAATCGG
>JAJXTL010000186.1 GCA_021783855.1 Pseudomonadota bacterium | reverse complement strand
AACAGCTAGATACTGGGTACAGTCAGTCCAATCCGCAAACCTGGGATTATTTTATCCTGGCGTTTCTGCCTGATACGCACCGTCCTCAGCAGCCGGGAAATCGGGAACTGATTCAAATAAGATAATGGAAGCTGTGAACGGCGCTCACTATCTGCCTTGTGTGATTTTTTAATCCAGTTCACCGGGTACGGGCAAGTGAAGTCGTGTTACATTTGCCGGAATAATCACGCAAATCAATTATGGGATGGGTGGAACATGACGGGACATGGGGCGTGATCGAGGTCGAAGATCTGAGTTTCCGTTATCCGGGCGCTGAACGCGAAGCCATCCGCGGATTGTCAATGCGGGTACGACGCGGCAGCCTGTTCGGACTGCTGGGGCCCAATGGCTCCGGTAAAACCACGCTTATCTCCATCCTCACCGGACTGTTACCGGCTGATTCGGGACGCGCCTGCATCGACAGCAGGATCCTGCCGGCGCAAACACGCGAAGTTCAGGCGCTCAGCGCTCTGGTGCCTCAGGATTACGCCTTCTATGCGCACCTCAGTGTCATGGAAAATCTGCGCTTTTTCGCGGGCGTGCTCGGGATTCAGGCCGTGGAAACACGTGGCCGCCTGGATGAGGCGCTGGCAGTCACGGGGCTTGAATCGTTTACTGCGGTTCGGGCCGCGCATCTGTCCGGCGGACTCAAGCGTCGCCTGAATCTGGCTATCGGTCTACTGGGCAGGCCACAGCTGGTGTTCCTCGACGAACCGACAGTGGGTATAGATACGCAATCGCGGCATTTCATCCTGGAGGCGATCAAACGCGTCAATGCAAATGGCGTCACTGTGGTATACACCTCGCATTACATGGAAGAGGTGGAAATGCTGTGCGATGAGATCGGAGTGCTCGACGATGGCCGCCTGTTGGCCTGCGGAACCCTGCAGCATCTCCTGAACGGTGCAGCCGGCCACACATTGAGGGTCGTATTTTCCGAAACGCCTAGTGCGCAACAGCGGGCGGCATTGGATATCGTTGCCGGGCTTGATTTTCACGACAAGGAATTACGTTTGAAGAATTGTAGCGAGAGCGATCTGAATCGCCTGATGGGGTCGTTTGCAGACCAAAGAATGGGTATCGCACGCATGCAATATGGATATGGGAATCTTGAAGAGTTGTTCCTGCATCTTACCGGCCGGCAGCTGAGAGACTGAAAATAATGCCCGTATTCGCATTGATCTGGAAGGAATGGAAATTGCTGCTGCGCGACTGGCACGCGTTGTTGCTGCTGTTCGCGATGCCGGCGGTATTCATACTGGTGATGTCGCTGGCGTTGCAGGACAGCTTCAGTCTGCGTCAAGGCGTTAGCATTCACTATTACCTCGTCGATGAAGACCATAGCCGGCTGAGTGCCGCGCTGGTCAAGAGGCTGGATGCCCTGGATGATTTCAAAGCACAGTCTCCGGATACGACCGTTGAGGAACTGATTGACCGGGTACGACACGATCAGGTTCAATTCCTGGTGCGCATTCCGGCGGGTTTCGGCAAGTCGATAGACGGCGAAAAACCAGTACCGGTGCAGATGCTCGCCGGTCCGGATGTTGAACCCGCCGTATACAAGCTCTTCGAAGCTGCCCTGCGCGACGTGCTGGTACGCGTGTATCTGCAAGAGACCGCGGCGCCTTTGCAGTCGCAGATGCCGGGAACGGATGGTATGGGCAATATGAGTGGGAATCTGGACGCCGCCGATAAGTTATTGAATGCTCAATCGCTTTATCAGATGAATGGAGAAAACCGGCGGCCTTCTTCGGTGCAACAGAATGTCCCGGCGTGGCTGCTGTTCGCAATGTTTTTTATCGCCATCCCCCTCTCCACGACCTGGGTTCAGGAACGTCAGCAGGGAACTTATGCCCGCTTGCGCAGCATGGGACTGGGTTCCGGAACCTTGCTGCTAGGGAAATTGTTGCCGTATCTCACCATAAATCTGTTGCAAGTGGTTTTGATGCTGGCGGTGGGAGTCTTCGTGGTGCCGTGGTTCGGCGGCGGCAGCCTGACGCTCGGACATGCGCCACTGGTACTTTGTCTGATGGCGATGGCCGCGAGCTTCGCGTCGGTATCCTATGCGCTTTTGATTGCAAATCTGGTTTCCACCAGCGAGCAAGCCACAATTTTCACTGGCGTATGCAATCTGCTGATGGCAGCCGTAGGCGGAATCATGGTGCCGGTATTCCTGATGCCGCCCGTGATGCAGACATTGAGCCATTATTCTCCCATGGGTTGGGGTCTGCAGGGGTTTCTGGATGTATTCCTGCGCCAAAGTGAATTCAGGGAGGTGGCGCCGCAAGCTGCTTACTTGTTTGGTTTTGGACTGGCCTGTCTCGCGGCTGCGGTGTTATTGCTCGGCAAGCGCAAAAGGAAATAGAAGCTTATGGACCGGGAGCAGCTGAAACTTGAACTCAAGCGAATGATCATAAGTGAATGCGAAAAAGACCTTCGCCCGGAAGATATTCCGGATGATGCCGTTCTCATCGGCAGCCAGGGCGACCTGGCGCTGGATTCACTGGATGCGCTGCAGATCGCGCTGGCGGTCAAACAGCAATACGGCAAGCGTATCGACGGCAACAACCAGACCCGCGCGGCGTTGACCTCGATCAACACGTTGGCCGATTTTATCCTTGCTGACAAGACTCTCTGACACCGATATGGCCGGTGCTTACATCAGGGGGGTAGGACTGAGCTGCGCACTCGGTGAAAATCCGGAGCAGTGCGCATCGGCCATGCAAAAAATGCAGGTAGGGCCGATTGATCTGCAACTCGATGACTTCCACGAACCATTACGAATGCCTTATTACCGCATCCCCGATGACGCAGACCTGTTTGAGGGCAGCCGCTTTGAACGAATTTTGCCACCAGTGGCACGCATGGCGGTGGAGCGGGCAGGGTTATCGGCTGCGGAGATCTGCCGGCTGCCGTTGTTCATCGGCTCTTCCTGCTTTTCCATCGGTCTGTCCGAATCGCATTATGCTGCAGCACTGTCGGCTCATCCCGACACGGCGATGCCGATGCCGCTATGCGGTGGTTATCAGCTCATCGCCGCGATCATTCAGCAGGCCTTAGGCATCGATGGCGATGTTTATACGTACAACACCGCCTGTACGGCGTCGGCAAACGCCATGCTGGGTGCGCTGCGCATGCTCAAACTCGGCTGGTACCAGCATGCGCTGGTGATTGGTGCAGAATTGGCAAACCGCACCACGCTGGCTGGATTTTCCGGGTTGCAGATTGTCGCTCAAAGATTGCAACCATTCGACGCCGCACGCGCGGGTATCGTGCTGGGTGAAGGCATAGGAGCGGTTGTGTTGTCGGCGTATGTGGGATCAGACAGCGATTTGCGGATTATCGGTGGCGCTAGCAATTGCGATACCTGGGGCGTGACCACAGCAAACCCGGATGGCAATTCGGTTGCGGCGGTGTTGAATCAGGCGCTGGCCGACGCGCACATACGATCGGATCAGGTGTATGGCATCAAGGCCCACGGCACAGCCACTCCGATGGGTGACACGGCCGAGGCGATCGGGATCCGACGGATATTTTCTAAAACACCACCGGTAACTGTGATAAAACCGTATATCGGACATACCTTGGGTGCGTGCAGTGTTAACGAACTGGTATTGTTTGCTGGGGCGTTGGAGCGAGGATTTATCCCGGCGACGCCCGGCTTCGAAACGCCTGATGCCGCACTCGATTTGAATCCCGCCACGACACACGGCGCGGCACCCGACGGCTGTTACCTGCTCAACCATTTCGGTTTTGGTGGGAATAACGTAGTACTTGTGCTGGAGAAAAATGCCTCATGATTGGCATCGTCGCCGCCAGTCATTACCTGCAACCCATCGAAAGCGATGCCAGTTTGCCATCACTGGAAGCCGACTTGCGAGAACTGTGCCGCGAACCGTTCCGGCGCATCGACCGTTTCATCCAGCTGGCGCTGCTCGGATCAGCGCGTTGCATCGCAGGTCAGACGCTGCGACCGGAGTGCGGCATCTATCTCGGCTCCGGGCTAGGTCCGATTGGCAATAATATTGTGACCCAGCAACAGCTGATTCGCGATCGGGAGATACCCAAGCCCTTCAACTTCATCAACACGCTCGGTAGCAGCGCCGGATTCTATGTCGCCAAAAATCTGGGGTTGAGCGGCCAGAATCTGTTTATCTCGCGACGCCGTGCAAGTATGGAAGCGGTCCTGAATCTGGCGTTGGCTGATTTGCTACGGGGTGTCGTCGAGCAGGCGTTGGTGGGATTGGTGGAGGAGGTCGCGCTGCCGCTCGCGGTCCACCGCCAGCGTCAAGACTTACCCGCGACCCAAGTGCTCGCCGAAGGTAGCCATTGGTTGCTGTTGCAATCGGGCCAGCAGACTGCAAGGCAGCTTCGGTTGCATCGCTTCGATGAATTATCCACGCTGGAAAATTTTCTATTCGGGAGCTGGATGCAGGGTGATTGTCTGTGTTGCGCCAGCGGTATGGAACGCAGCGCCGAACAACGCCTGCAGCGGCAATTCCCAGGCTGTATCGTTTCGGCTTGGGACTGCGCGTTTCACGACAGCCTGGATGCAGCCTGGCTGACGGAATTTGCAATCGGCGATAGACCTGGCCAACTGTTTGTGGTCAATGGCAACAGCATGAGGGGCTGGGTGTTATTTCAACTCGGTGCGTAACAGCCGGTAGATATTTTCTTCGGCTGTCGCACAATGCATCAGCTGGTCTGCCAGCAAGCCATAATCCATCGGCATCCGGTCCTTGCACATCTTGGCAGCATGCAGCGCGAAACGCCGCCATTCGTCACCCACCTCGGTCAGCTGATTCGCGATCCCGGCAAGTTCGGGTTTACGCAACACGCCTGATGCTTCCTGCAGGAACGATGCATACAAAAACCGGAAGCCGGCGCCGCCGGTACCAATCTCTTCTTGCATGCGGACGATGTGACCCAGCAGTAATTTGTTTTGATGCTGTTTACGCGTATCCAGTTTGCGGATCTTGCGCGATACCAGGCGGATGCCGCGCACACCCAGGATCGGGACCGGCGTGTAGAGCATCATGCCGGTGGTGAACCGGATCGCCTTGCGGATCGCCGCTGGTAGGTCAATTTGCTCAGGAATGAATGCGGGGTAATAGAGCAGCCCTTTCGGCGCCAGCACGCCGCGTGTGAAGCGGGCCTTTTTCAGGGCCCCGGCTTCGCATTCGACCAAGATATCGATCACCGGATCGCTGATCAGGTAGTTATTG
>JAJXTL010000185.1 GCA_021783855.1 Pseudomonadota bacterium | reverse complement strand
GTATGAGATCAGCATCAAGAAACGCAAGCAGATCGAAGAGTGCTTTGGCTGGATGAAAGACATTGGCTTGATGCGCAAATTGCGGCATCGCGGAAAGAAGCTGGTGAACCAGCTATTTCTGTTCACCGCAGCAGCGTACAACCTGGCTAGAATACGACGATTATTGGCGTAGTGCGCCAGAAATCCGCCAAAAAAGCGGAAAAATGGAGATTTCCCCGAAAAATCGGCATGTTGCCGAGTGAAAAATTGAAAATTCGCTGAAAAATTTACCCACCGGAGCGGATAAGGGGAAATAAATCAGCGTTTTTCAGCAGCCTGCTAGTCCCGCGCGGTAGTACATACGTCGAATTATGCCCAGTTCTTTCATGGCGATCATATCCTGTTCATCTACTGTTAGTCCTGCTCAAAAAAAGAGCAGGTAGGTTAATCACTCTGGGTAGTGCGTGTCGCGCACTAGCTACAAATTTCGGGTACTTTTATTCGCATACCAACAGCCCTTTCCTTCCATTTTGCTTTATGTGCGGCAGCGAACAGATATATTTTTAAGTTTGCCTGACCATCCCTGCTTCTTGCTTCAATCAAGGACAGATCGTGAAAACAAAACTCGCAACAAGCTGTTTCATTATCGGAACCCTGCTGGCTCCGCTTGCAGCCCATGCCGCCGATTCAGACTTGGATCGCACGCACCCAAAAACATTCATAAAAGATTCGGTCATCACAACAAAGATAAAAGCCAAACTGGCCGACGAAAAGATAAGCAGTCTGGCGCATATCAAAGTCGATACCGACCACCAGGGTGCAGTGGTCTTGAGCGGAACGGTCAGAACCCAGGAAGAAGCGGATAAAGCTGTTTCAATTGCGCGCGAGACAGAAGGTGTCACCTCGGTCAGGAGCAAAATTCAACTCAAGAAGGATGATTAGGGCGCGGGTTTTAGGCAGATAAGCTGCCTGCATCCCTGTGAAAGCACTTGCCAAAATGGCTGGCGAGGGTTTAACAAAATCGAGCCGGATATTTCCAATCAAATCTTCTGTCAAGACGCACACATGAGATTCAACATGAAACGTTTTCTGATATCAGCGGCCGCTGCTACCACACATGCTTACGCCTATTGAGCGATCATCTGCCGTTTTCATTCAAGACAGTTCGCAAGGCCTGCGCTGCGCCGAGCATCCGGGTTATGGAGAGGAGGATATCATCGTTATCAAAGAGTTGGGATTTTCTGCACGCGAGTGGAAACCGCCGCGTAATGACCGGGATACCGAGTTGCTGCGCTCTGAGCTGTTCAGCATCGAGCAACTAAAGCGTCACGCGGTCACGCTGGCTGGCCAGCATAAAATCGATCCGCGTCCTGGACCGGACAGGTTGCTGCCGCGACTGGCGGACAATGCGCGCGTTCTGCTGGCGGCGTACGATGTTGTGACAGCCGCAGCCACGTCGGGGCAACGGATCGTATCGGCAGAGGCCTGGTTGCTCGACAATTTCTATCTGATCGAGCAGCAGATCACTCTGGCGCGCCGGCATCTGCCGCGCGGGTACAGCCGGCAGTTGCCGCGACTGACTGATGGCCTGTCAGCCGGTTTCCCCCGCATCTATGACTTGGCGCTGGAGTTGATCTCTCACATGGACGGTCGTATCGACAGCGACAACGCCACCCAGTTCGTCGCCGCCTACCAGACCGCTGAACCGTTAAAACTGGGCGAATTGTGGGCATTCCCGATCATGCTGCAGTTGGCGCTGCTGGAAAACCTGCGCCGTGTCGGGTTGCGTATCGCCCGTCGGCGCGAGGAGCGCGACGCGGCCATTACATGGGCGGACCGCATGCTCGCGACGGCCGAACGGGAACCGAAACAGCTGATCCAGTTGCTCGCCGAGTTTGCCTATGCCGATGTGCCTCTGACCGCGCCGTTTGTGGAGGAATTTTACGACAGACTCCAAGCTCAGGGGCCCGCTATGGCGTTCGTTCAAACCTGGGTCGAGCAAAAACTGCTCGAACAAGGGGTGACCGCAACAGCTTTGTCGGAGGCGGCCGGACGAACGGCAGCGACCAACCAGATCTCGATCGCAAACAGTATCGGCAGTCTACGCTTCATCGGCGCGATGAACTGGAAGAATTATGTAGAGTCGCTCAGTGTCGTCGAACAGACCTTGCGTGAAGACCCGGCGGGGATGCACGCAGCCCAGGATTTCGCCACCCGCGACCGCTACCGGCATGCCATCGAAGACGTGGCGAAGGGTAGTTCGCGCAGTGAGTTGGCGGTGGCACGCGCAGCCATTGTTCTCGCGCAGACTGCCGCAGAGCGATTGAGTACCAACAATCGCGCCGCGCATGTCGGATACTACCTGATCGATCATGGACGGCAGAGTCTGGAGCGTGCGGTCGGCTGCCGTTTTTCGTGGAAATTGCGGGCCAGCCTGGCGAGCCGGAATTTCCGCCTTAGCCTTTACCTCGGCCCGATCCTGTTGTTCACGCTACTTTCGACATCGGTCGTACTTTTCTCTTTCGGCGGGTTCGGCTTAAGTGACTGGCGCTACTGGTTTTTTGCGATCACCGGCATAATTAGCACCTCGGCGCTGGCCGTCTCGCTGGTGAACCTGCTGGTTACGCTGCTCTTGCCGCCTCGTGCCTTGCCACGATTGGATTTCTCGCAGGGCATCCCGGATATTCACCGCGCCATGGTGGTTGTTCCCACCTTGCTGAGCAGGCCGCAAGAGATTGATGATCTTCTCGAAGCGCTGGAGATTCGCTATCTCGGTAATCGCGATCCGAATCTGTTCTTTGCCTTGTTGACGGATTTTCCTGATGCGCCCGAGCAAACGCTGCCAGACGATGATGCGTTGCTCGCCTACGCGCGCGCAGCTGTCCAGGCGCTCAACGAGACCTACAGTGGGGACCGCCCGTGCATCTTTTATCTGTTTCACAGGCCTCGGCTGTGGAATCCATTTGAGCGGGTGTGGATGGGCTATGAGCGCAAACGCGGCAAACTGGAGCAGTTCAATGCCCGGCTCAGAGGAGAGGCGCAAACTGCCTTCTCGGAGATTGTCGGTGATGCGTCCATTTTCAGTTCGATCAAGTACGTCATCACCCTGGATACCGACACGCAACTGCCCCGCGACGCGGCGCGCACACTGATAGGTAACATCGCTCATCCTCTCAATCAGCCTGTTTACGATGCCAGCAAGGGGCGCATAGTCGAAGGCTACGCGATCCTGCAGCCACGCGCTTCGATCAGCCTGACCAGTGCAGGCCAGTCACGCTTTACGAAACTGTTTGCGGGTGAGGCAGGCATCGATCCCTACACGCGCGAGGTGTCGGATGTCTACCAGGATATTTTCGGGGAGGGGTCGTTCATCGGCAAGGGTATCTACGATGTGGACGCTTTTCGTCGGGCGGTCGATGGACGCTTTCCGGAGAATCTCATTCTCAGTCACGATTTGCTGGAAAGCGGGTATGCGCGTTCGGCACTGGTGACCGATGTCGACCTGATTGAAGAGCATCCGGCCAGTTACGCCATGGAGGCCAGTCGGCGGCACCGCTGGATACGCGGCGACTGGCAGCTTGCCGGCTGGCTGCTCTCGCGTGTGCCCGGACCGGCCGCGCAGCCAGCGTCAAATAAGCCAAATGGACTGAAGGCGAAGCGGCAACCGAACCCGCTCTCAGTCTTGTCGGTGTGGAAAATTTTCGACAACCTTAGACGCAGCCTCGTGTCGCCGTCGCTGCTGGCCTTGCTGGCAGGAGGCTGGCTGTTTGGTCCGGGGCCGGCGTGGTTCTGGACCATGCTGGTCGCGGGGGTGGTGTTCCTGCCCACCTTGCTGTCCACCGTGATCGAGCTCGTTCGCAAGCCTGAAGAACGTGATTGGCAGGTGCACCTGATCCTGACAGGCAAAACCGTGTGCCGCTCAATAGCAATCGCCTTGCTGACGTTTGTCCTGTTGCCCTACGACACGCTGATTTGTCTGGATGCGATCCTGCGCTCGGGTGTGCGGATGCTGTTCACTCAACGCGGATTGCTGCTCTGGCAGCTGCGATCCTATTCAAGCCGCAACGCGCGCCGTACGCTGGCCGATTTTTTCAGGGAGATGTGGGTCGCGCCTGTTCTGGCGGTGATGCTGGGCTTGGCTTTGGCATTGGTGGGTAGCAGGCTGGCGGAGTTGCTCTTCTGTGCGCCTGTATTGTTGCTCTGGCTGGTGTCGCCCGCCGTCGGGTGGTGGATCAGCCTACCGCTGGTGTCTCCCGTACCGGACTTGACCGTTGATCAACGGGCGTTCCTGCGGGCGTCGGCCCGGCGAACGTGGCGCTTCTTCGCGGACTTTGTCGGACCACAGGACAACTGGCTGCCGCCCGATAACTTCCAGGAATATCCGGAGCCACTCATCGCTTCTCGTACCTCGCCCACAAACATCGGCATGTCGCTACTGGCAAACCTGGCTGCGTACGATTTCGGTTACATTCCCGCCGGAGAATTCCTGCGGCTCGCCGGGAACACACTGGCCACGATGGAAAAGCTGGAACGCTACCGCGGCCATTTTTACAACTGGTACGACACGCGCACGCTGCAACCGCTACACCCGCAATACGTCTCTTCGGTGGACAGCGGCAACCTGGCCGGCAGCTTGCTCACCTTGCAAGCGGGTCTGTCCGAGTTGAAAGATCAGCCGGTGTTGTCATCAAACGCGTTTCAGGGTCTGCAGGACACCTTGCAGGTGCTTGCCGAACACGTGCCCTCGTCACCCACTCCGGATCTTGCGAAAAAGATCAAGTTTCTGCAGGACACACTCCGCACACTCACACTGGACGGGCAGCCACAGACACTGGCTGCCGCCGACAACGTGCTGGATGAGATTCACCTTGTTGGCGGGGGGCTGGTTGCATGGCTGCCGGCGGATATCGATATCGACGGCGAACTATATTACTGGGCCCAAGCCTTCGACCAGCAATCCCGCGCACTTCGGGATGACCTTGGATTCCTGGCGCCCGTGCCGCGACACTTCAGCAACATCCCGACACTGGAGGAATTGGCCAGAGAACGCGCAGTGGGCACTGGAGCGCTGCCGTCAGCCGCGGCGGCAGTGCCCCTTTACAAGGGCGCAGTGGAGCGGCTCAGTATCATCGACGATTTGGTGGCGCGTTGCCGCGAACTGGCGCTGATGGATTTTGAATTTCTCTACGATACGTCATGCAGTTTGCTGACCATCGGTTACGACGTGGGCGAACGGCGCCGCGATCCGTCCTGCTACGACCTGCTGGCATCGGAAGCGCGCCTGGCCAGTTTTCTGCTCATCGCGCAGGGACAGGTGCCGCAGAAGCACT
>JAJXTL010000184.1 GCA_021783855.1 Pseudomonadota bacterium | reverse complement strand
CGATTCACCTACAGCGGAGAAATCCGAGGCAAAGAAGCCGGTGAAGAAACACAGTCATCCTGCAGAAAAGGGTGTACCGGCAGCGGAATCCAAGGCCGGCAAGAGCCATCGCGAAACCATGGATAAGGACATGCCGATGCATGATCACACGGAAGACAGACACTAAACCTCACCCCCGGTGTGCTGCTTAAACGGTCATTAGCCGCACACCGGCCAAATTCTTCTGAAACCGCGCATGCGGTTTCATGCAGGGCATGAGGCGCAACGGACAACTGAAATCGAGAGGCGAATACCATGGCGGTCAAGACTATCGATCCAGTTTGCAAGATGCAGGTCACCATAGGTGGCGATACCCTGCACACCGATTCTGCTGGCGAACGCCATTACTTTTGCTCTCAGCATTGTCAGGATAAATTCAACGTGAACCCGGCCGCCTACCTCGCACCGCAGACCACAGTTCAGGAACAAACCGGTGTGATCTATACCTGTCCGATGCACCCGGAAATACGTCGGCCTACACCGGGCAACTGTCCCAAGTGCGGGATGACGCTGGAACCGGTAGAACCCACTGTAGCGAAGTCGAGATCCATCGAGTACACCTGCCCCATGCATCCCGAAATCGTGCGCAATGAGCCAGGCAGCTGCCCCAAGTGCGGCATGGCACTGGAGCCGCGCGATACCGCGGCGGAAGACAATACCGAACTGAACGACATGACGCGCCGCCTCAAGGTAAGCACGGTGCTCGCCTTGCCGGTTTTTATGATGGCGATGATTTCCGATCTGGCTCCGCAATTCATACCGCGCTTTATCTCGATGACGGCTTTGCAATGGCTGGAATTTGTACTGGCAGCCCCCGTCGTGCTGTGGGGCGGCTGGCCGATCTTTCAGCGCGGCTGGGCATCGGTCGTCAACCGCAGTCTCAACATGTTCAGTTTGATCGCGCTGGGTGTGGGCGTGGCATGGACATATAGTGTGGTGGCTATGCTGCTACCCGGAATTTTTCCGCCCGCGATGCGCAGTATGGGTGAAACCGTGCCAGTGTATTTCGAGGCTGCTGCCGTGATTATGGCGCTGGTACTGCTCGGTCAAGTGATGGAATTGCGTGCGCGTAGCCAGACCAGCGCCGCGATCAAGCTTCTGCTCGGGCTTGCACCGAAATCCGCGCGCATCGTGCGCGCTGACGGCAACGAAGAAGACATCCCGTTGGAACAGGTACAGCCGGGAGATGTGCTGCGCGTACGTCCCGGCGAGAAGGTGCCGGTGGACGGCGTCGTGCTTGAAGGCAATAGTTCGCTGGACGAGTCCATGGTCACCGGTGAATCCATTCCGGTAGAAAAAACCACAGATGCACGCTTGATTGGCGCCACGGTAAATGGCACCGGCAGTTTGTTGATGCGCGCAGAAAAAGTTGGAGCCGACACCTTGTTGGCGCAAATCGTGCACATGGTGAGCGAAGCACAACGTTCACGCGCACCGATCCAGCGGCTGGCCGATGTGACGGCCGGTTATTTCGTTCCAGCAGTGGTGCTGGCTGCGGTTGCCACACTGGCGATATGGGGACTCTTTGGACCGGAACCGCGTCTTGCACACGCCATCGTCAATGCTGTGGCCGTGCTGATCATTGCCTGTCCATGTGCTTTGGGCTTGGCTACACCGATGTCAATCATGGTCGGTACCGGACGCGGCGCGCAGGCCGGTGTGCTGATCAAGAACGCCGAAGCGCTGGAAACCATGGAGAAAGTGAACACGCTGGTGGTAGACAAGACCGGCACGCTGACTGAAGGCAAACCTAAACTGACCTCGGTCACCCCACTCTCTGAATATAGTGAAGGCGAAGTACTGAGGCTGGGTGCCAGCCTGGAGCGTGCCAGCGAGCATCCGTTGGCCGCGGCCATCGTGATTGGCGCGCAAGAAAAAGGACTCAGCCTCGTCGCAGTGAGCGAGTTCCGTTCGATCACTGGCAAAGGCGTGACTGGAATTGTCGAGGGTCGTGCAGTTGCGTTGGGCAGTCTCAAATTACTTGAAGAATTAGGTATCGACGCGGGCGATTTGCCCCTTTTTGCTAAAACACTGCGTAGCGACGGCCAGACAGTGATGCTGCTGGCAATCGATGGCAAGGCGGCAGGTTTGATCGGAGTGGCTGATCCGGTCAAAACATCCACTGCAGAGGCGATCCGCGCCCTGCATGCAGAAGGTGTGCAGGTCATCATGCTTACCGGCGACAACCGCATCACGGCAGAGGCGGTGGCTAAGAAACTGGGCATCGACCGGATAGAAGCTGAAGTGCTGCCGGAACAGAAATCTGCCATCGTCAAACAACTTCAGATGCAGGGTCGCATTGTGGCGATGGCAGGCGATGGTATCAACGATGCTCCCGCGCTGGCTCAGGCTCACGTGGGCATCGCGATGGGCACCGGCACTGACGTGGCGATGGAGAGTGCGGGCATCACGCTGATCAAAGGAGATCTGCGCGGAATCGTGCGTGCCTTACGTCTTAGCCGCGCCACCATGCGCAACATTCGCCAGAACCTGTTTTTCGCTTTTATCTACAACGTGCTGGGCATCCCCGTTGCAGCCGGTGTGCTGTATCCATTTTTTGGACTGCTGCTCTCGCCGATCATCGCGGCAGCGGCGATGAGTTTCAGCTCGGTATCGGTGATTACAAATGCGCTTAGGCTGAATCGGGCAAAGATGTAAGTGGACTTTTTCAATGATGTAAACCATTTTTGTAAAAGGAGAACATGATGGAACATGAGAAACATACCGGGCAAGACACACCTTCTGCCCCACGCAGTTACAACTGGATTTTCATTGCATTCCTGGCAATTGCCGCTTTTTACCTATTTACCGAACACCGCGCCCACCTGCTGGGTGCATTGCCATTTTTACTGCTGCTCGCCTGTCCGTTGATGCATGTGTTCATGCACCATGGACATGGAGAACATGGCGCTCATGGCAGCCATGCTGAAGACAACTCAAGGAGCGAAAAATGAACTCTACTGAGAACGGCTATGGTCTGTGGTCATTGGTGATCATCAACTCGGCATTCTTTATATTTTTTGCCTTCAGTTTTTTCAAACCGCAGTCCCGGCGCGACTGGCGCACGCTCGGTCTGTACTCGGCCTTCATCGTAGCCCTGTTTACCGAAATGTACGGCTTTCCGCTGACCATATACTTGCTCTCTGGATGGTTACAGAGCCATTATCCTGAGGTCAATTGGTGGTCGCACGATGCCGGCCATCTGCTGGAGATGATGTTCGGCTGGCGCTCCAATCCTCATTTCGGGCCATTTCATATTCTAAGTATGATCTTCATCGGGGGTGGTTTTTGGCTGCTAGCGTCCTCCTGGCCTGTGCTTTATCGGGCAGTACAGCGAAACGAACTTGCAACCACAGGACCTTATGCGCACATCCGTCATCCCCAATATGTTGCATTCGTGCTGGTGATGTTCGGTTTCCTGCTGCAATGGGCGACAATCATCACACTACTGATGTTCCCGATCCTTGTTTGGGTCTATGTGCGCTTGGCATATGCCGAGGAACGTGATTCCGAAACCCGCTTTGGCACAAAGTGGCTGGAGTACGCAGCCGACACCCCTAGATTTATACCACGGCGTTCCCATATTGCCGGGCAGAAGCGTAACGTGAAATGATTCCGGATAGGAGATTCAGCATGTATAAGTTAGTCAAAGATCCGGTTTGCCACATGGTGGTTTCTGAGAAATCGTTTCCTACAGAATATGAAGGTATTTGTTATGCATTTTGCTCGGCGCAGTGTAAGGAACGCTTTCAAGCAAATCCACATTTGTATATTGGTTTCCCTGGTAAGAAATCACCCGCGCAAAAGGGCGCAAATGTCATCAAGCAGCGCCGCATGATGTTAACGGAACCACTCGATGACCTTCAATCGGAGCAATTAAAACGCGAGTTATTCGAAATGATGGGGATACACAGTGTTTGCATCGAGGGCAATAAGTTGGAAATCCAGTATGACCTGATGCAAGTAACGGCAGAGCAGATCGCGAACAAGCTTGTACAGATTGGGGCGGAACTCGGCGGCGGCTGGATAGGAGGTCTTAAATTGGCATTCATCAATTACCTGGAAGAACGCGAAATTGACAGCCTTGAAGTCAACAATATAAAGGGCTGCCACTAATGGGAATAGGCCCATACAGATGTAATCCACATTGCTCGACCGGGCCGAATCCGGTATCAGTGCGTCACGGATATTTGAATTAGGGTGGTGAGAAATCAATTTGCCGATGACCGTTGGTTATCTACGGTCATTGAGATGAACTAATTCTCTCCGTTTTCAGTGACAGCTGACAGTACAAGCGGCCGCTCAGATGTTCCACTGCTACGGTCGGGTGTGGGTCGGATGCCGCATGTTGCCAGGGAGGTATCTGGTGCGCTGATTTAACGATGCTCAAGTGGCCGCTTCCTGGCGGGCAAAATGGCGACATGAAATACCGCATCGTGCCAGGTGCGGAACTTCACATATGCCAAGCTGAGCGACCGGTATTGCTAACGGACACCGGCGAGTAAAATGTTCGACATCCCGCAGTCGGCCACAGGACGGTCGCGGCCGGCACCTATGCGGCAGGCAATTTAGTTTCCGAGTGTGTAGAGAAGTGCCAATTGCAGCATATGGATACATGAACGGTATTGATCTGCTGAACAGTGAGAGAACTTACCGGAGGATATAATTACCTTCGGGCGCCCCATTCTTGATATTTATGGAGAAATTTTATGGCAACCATAAGTTGGCCAGAACCTCAAAAGTATCCGGTTAATTTGTATTCAGTTATACCGGGCTGGATGATTTACTTTAATGATAATGAGAAAATTGCCATGCACTATTTGTGCGAGCAGTTTATTCTTGATGGAGTCAAAGTAGCTCCATTTCCCGAATTGCGTGCTGGTCGCGTCAGTAAAGTGCAAAGCTTTTTGAGCAAGATAACGGAAAACAGGTAAATCAAAAACAACGTCCGGCATACTCCTCATGGGCTTTGGTGTTCGAAATTCTCAGTCATGAACGCTGTTCTGTATCCTTGTCAGTCGTGGAGAACGGCTGCCGGGCTTGCCCAATAAAGGCGCTGAGATAGTCGATATCGAGGTCGGCCTCGCGCACGCCTAGAAAGATCTGCTTGGAGATGCCCTTTGCTCCCAGGCGAATGGGGGTGATTTCAACCTTGCGGGCATAATCTTCCACCAACCAGCGTGGCAAGGCCGCCACGCCTCGGCCACTCGCCACCATCTGCAACATGATGTCGGTTGTTTCGATGACATTGTGCCGCTTTGGCATGATGCCGGCGGGCATCAGG
>JAJXTL010000183.1 GCA_021783855.1 Pseudomonadota bacterium | reverse complement strand
CATTGCCTTCCTGCATTCCGCAATCGGGCATGGGCCTGCCGAAATAATAGCCCTGCCCGTAATCCACGCCGATATCATTCAGCAAGGCGGTGATTTCCGCATTTTCCACCCATTCCGCGACCACCTTCATGTCGTACACACGGGAAATCTCGACCATGGCCTGAACGAAAACCCTGTCGTTGGCGCTTTCAAGCAGATTGCGTATGAACGATCCATCGATCTTCAGATAATCGATGTCCAGCTGCTTGATGTAATAAAATGATGAAAAGCCAACGCCAAAATCATCCAATGCAAAACGACAGCCCAGTTGTTTTGCTTCGCGAACGAATTGCTGAACCAGATCAAGATTGTGAAATGCGGCGGTTTCGGTGATTTCAAAAATGATCCTGCCCGGATCAACGCCTGTTGTTGCCAGTTCGCTCTTGATCAAGGCCAGCAGCTCAGCATTGCCAACGGATTTTCCGGAAAGATTGATGGCCAGCCCTGCCGGATTGCCGGCTTTTGCAAGTTCGGAAAGCTTCTTGATGCAAGCGGTAACCACCATGCAATCGATTCTGGTTGCGAGATCGAATTTTTCCGCGACCTTGATGAAAACATCGGGAGGCAGCACATTGCCTGCCTCATCGCGCAGGCGGATCAATGCTTCATAATGATGCGGCTCGCCGCTCTCAAGGTGCACAATGGGCTGATAGTGCATGCTGAAACGGCGTTCCTGAAGCGTCAGCTTGAGTGTTTCGAGGTTGTTGAAGAGCGCACCGAATTCCTTGCGGTGCGCCTCATCCTCGTCGCGGTAAAAATATATCTGGTTACGGCCTTTCTCCTTGGCCAGCAGGAGCGCCAAATCCGCATTGTTGACTAATGCGCCCGTCCCCGTGTGCGCATGTCCGAGCGCAATGCCTATGGTGACGGTCAGGCTATGTTCACGCCCGCCCAGCATGACCCTGGCCTCCTCAACATTGCGTGACATCGCCTGCGCCCTGGCGTCCGTACTGTCCGGATCAATGCCGATCAATGCGACCGCAAAAACATCCCCGCCATAGCGGGCCACAATATCCGCGGGCCGCACCGATTGCTTAAGGATGCCGGCCACATGCTGCAGAACATGGTCGCCTTCGGAATGCCCGAAAGTGTTGTTGACGTAGCGCAGGCCGTCGATATTGATGAAAAGGATGGACAGGGGATGATCATCCTTGCGCAGCGAAGCGGCATATTCGCCAAGCTTGCGCAGGAACTCATCCTTGTTGGCCAGGCCCGTAAGCGGATCGCTTCTGGACAGTCTTTCGTGTTCATGCTGCGCTTGCAGTTCGTTCTGGCGGTTAAGACGCGCCTGGTTGAGCGCTTTTAGCAGCTGTTCTTCCTTCAATGGCTTGGTAAGGTAACCGTAGGCACCGCTGTTGAGCGATGCAACGGCGTGCTCGGCGTCGTCAAGGCCCGTTGCCATGATGAAGACGGGCGGTCTATCAAGACGCCTGGTTGCCTTCAGGAGCTCCAGCCCGTTCATGCCAGGCATGGTGATATCGCAGATCACAACCTCCGGAGCATCATTGAGTATCAGGTCCAGCGCATCTTTGCCGTTGTCAGCCGTCCTTGTCACAAATCCCAGCCGTTCAAGCAGGATTTTTGTCATCAGCAATTCAATCGGGCTATCATCTACAATCAAGGCGCTGCGCATGCTTTTCCTGTCTTAAGGGCAATCGAAACCGCTGCATCTGCAAGAATACGGAGGCAACCAATCAACTTTGCATTATATAGCATGGATCTTCCTGAATATGCGCAGCCCATCCGTTGCGGGCGCGAAACTTCCCGTCATTCCAGTGTGATCTATGTGTAACAATAATATGCTAACCTTGATAGACAAAGTATATAAAAGCAGTTCTCTATGACACAAAACCCACCGCACGCCGGCCTTCAGCCGGTTGCAAGAACACCCTTTGCACAACTGCTCAGAAATCTGCTGGCAGGCACCGTTGTATTGGGCGTGCTCGCGCTGGCCGTATTCAGTTACAAAAGCTGGGAGAAGGAAAACCAGGATGTGCAGCGCAATCTTGCCATCCAGGCAGGCTTTGCCGCAAAAAGCAGCCAGGCGATATTTGACGGCCTTGGCATCAGCATGGATATGCTGGGGCAGATGCTGGCAACGATGGACGTTACCGCTCATCCCGAGCTGGCGCGCTCGGCCCTGGCGGAATATGTGTCCGATCATCCTGAAATCGCCGCGGTAGCCTTGATCAGCCCCGCAGGCAGAATGTTCCTGAATACCAATGCGGCGCCTGGCGAAGCGCTGCCTGATTTCCATCAGGATGCGGCTTATTTGCGGGATTTCCTGTTCGACCTGAACAATACCTATTCCTACAATATCGGGCGCAACCAGTTCGGCATGGGATTGAACCGCTGGCATTTCCCTTTCCGCCATACCGTGAAGGATGACAGAGGCGTTCCGCTGTTTGTCATACAGGCAGCAATTCCCGTGGAAAGCGCAGGTTTTCTGTGGTCTGACCTGCCGCTGATAGCAAACAGCCGTGTCGGCCTGATGCGCGACGATGGATATCTCCAGCTGATCTGGCCCATCACCACATCCATGCAGATATTCAACCGGTCGCAATGGCAGGGCGGGTTGATGAAGACGCTGCGCGCTCACCCCGGCATCATTGCGGGTGCTTACGAAGGGGATTCTTCCCTTGGCGGCGGCAAACGGACAGGCGCTTTTTCCCATCTCCCCAACGCCAATATGCTGGCATTTGTTTCTGTTCCGGAAAAGCTCATCGCAGCGCACTGGTGGGAACACAATTACCCGATACTGATGATCTTTCTGGTATATCTTGGCGTGATCAGCATGATTGCATTCAAGCTGTCCGCCAGGGAGAAGGAACATACGAACAAACTCCAGGCGCTGGCATCCTTTCCGAAAGGCAGCCCGGAAATCGTGCTGAGCACGAATAGCGATGCGGACATCACTTACATGAATCCGCGCGGACGGCAGGTGCTCGCCGAACTTGGGCTTGGTCCATATGAAATAGAGGTGCTGCTTCCCCAGGATTACCGCAAGATTGTCGCGCGTTGTTTGCTGGGCGGCACAACGGCTCAGACAATCGAAGTTGAATTCAATCAGCGTTATTTTCTGTGGACATTTTCTCCCCTCAAAAGCCAGGGCCTAGTTCACTGCTACGGTCTGGAAATCACCAAGAGAAGAAGGGCCGAAGAACACGCAAGGAAGGTGCTGATAGAAAAACAGGCCGCAGATGCGGCCAGTCAGTCCAAGAGCCTGTTCCTCGCAAACATGAGCCATGAGATCCGCACGCCACTGAACGGCATCATGGGTTTCTTGCGGCTGCTGGCGAAAACTGAGCTCACCCCCAACCAGCGCGAATATCTGGACACCACAGAAGTGTCTGCCAAAGTTCTGATGACGGTGATCAACGACATTCTCGACTTTTCCAAGATCGAGGCCGGAAAGGTTTCGCTCGAGCAAATAGACATCGAATTGAAGCCATTGCTGAAAGAGATCATCTCCCTGCATTCCGCAAACGCCAAGGGCAAGGGGCTTGATCTGTCTTTTGCATATGACAACGCGGTGCCTGTCCATCTGCTGGGCGATCCTGCGCGCATCTCTCAGGTGTTGTCCAATATTTTGGGAAATGCCATCAAATTTACCGGGCAGGGCGAGATCCTCGTCAAGGCTGCGCTGAAGGAGGAAAGCACTGCCGATGTGCTGGTGGAAGTCTCTGTCAAGGATAGCGGCATCGGCATTTCTGCAGAACAGCAGACGCGGCTATTCCAGTCTTTCAGCCAGGCTGATGTCTCAACCACCCGCAAGTATGGCGGAACTGGTCTGGGCCTGGTCATTTCCAGGGCGTTGGTTGAACTGATGGGCGGTGAAATTTCCGTCACAAGCCAGGCTGGCCATGGAACGACATTCACCTTTACCTTGCGTATGCACAAGCCGCCAGCCCATCGCACCCCTCAGTCATCCGAGCAGACGATTGCTGCACAGGATGCTGCAACATTCCAACTGCAATCAAAAAGAACCGGCGGAAAATTATTCGTGCTGATCGTCGATGACAATGAAATCAACCGGAAACTGGTGAAAATTCTAGTCGAACAGCTGGGTGCGACTTCCGACCTTGCAGAAAATGGCGCGCAGGCGCTGGATGCTTACCACAGAGGAACATACGATCTCATCCTGATGGATGTACATATGCCGATCATGGATGGCATGGAGGCTACCGCTCATATTCGTGAACTGGAAAAAAGCAGTAAACGTCATACACCGATTATTGCGCTCACCGCCAATGCGCTGCGCGGCGACAGGGAACGATATCTGGCGGCCGGCATGGATGAGTATCTTAGCAAGCCCATCAACGAGATGGCGCTGATGAGCGTATTGGCAAAGCTGGGCCTGACAGCAGCTTCTGCGCCGGATAAGAGCGATGCTGCCGGCGACATTTCAAAGACCGGCGATCAACTGGCGCTGCTCGATCCCGGGCTGGGCGTTGAACTGTCGCTTGGCGAGTGGGAGCTATGGCGCAAGGTCTTAGGCATGCTGTTTGACAAGCTGCCGGAATATTCAGCCAGTCTTGCAGCAGCAAGAAATCATCCGGAAGACCTGTACCAGATCGCTCACAAGCTGGCTGGCGCATCGGGCTATTGCGGCACCCCTGCGCTCACGCATCAAGCGAGAAAACTGGAAAGACTTGCCAGAAATGGCGACGTGAATCAGACGATGGCGGCGCTGGACGAGCTCCTGCATCAGATCGAACGGCTGCTGGCATTAAGGGTAGATGGCAATCCTCCGGACGGCAAAAACGTCATATACTGATATGCCGCTCACCCCAGGCTTCGAGCAATGGCATCCATGATTTTTGCCTGGCTGAACGGCTTTACGATGAAATTGTCGGCGCCCTGGGTGCAGGCTTCTTTCACATTTTCCAGTGTGGCATCGCTGCTGATCATGATCACGGAGATGTCAGGATGGTTGATCTTGATGGCTTTCAATGCCTCCATGCCGTTTATTTTTGGCATGTTGATATCCAGAAACAGGATATCCGGCCTGAACTTTCCGCAGAGATCCTGCGCATCAGCGCCATTTTTGGCTTCGCCCACGACATCGATATTGTTCTGACGCAGCATGGACCTCAACAAAACCCGCGTGATTTCATCATCGTCAACAATGAGCGCTTTGATCATTTTTATATGGCCTCTTCCGGGATTTCGGGTTACTTTAATCCTAAAAACAGCAGTTAAGCGAAGAATTGTCGCAGGCCAACAGTGTTTTAGGCGGCCCGATACCAGCAAGCGTCAGCTTCAGGTGTTCACACACGCAGTGCCAGACGGTTCCTTCCCGTAACTGC
>JAJXTL010000182.1 GCA_021783855.1 Pseudomonadota bacterium | reverse complement strand
TGGCGCTAAAGAATGGTACAGGAACGATTCCTGCCAGGATGAGCGCAAGAGATAAGACGCGTAAATTCATGGGCATGTTGACATCCATTGCGGGGAAAGGTTTCCATTGGAATCAAAACGATACAAGCTGTCGTGCCACCCCAGCGCGTACAGACTCAACACTTGATTGTAATAATTGTCCTCCGGCTGCGCTGCGACGCGCGCGAGTTGTATTTCAGCCGCCTTGTTTGATCCGATAGCTTGCAGAAACGGCACCATGGCGGCGGAAAATCCACTGGGCCCCTCATTGTCGGTCACCCCGGTCAGAATATTGACCGATTCCGGCGGAAAGCCCCTCTGTTCCACGAGTCGCGCCATCGGTTTTAATGCATCGAGCAATATATCTCTGCCGGTATCGTCACGGCTCAGCATGCCTGCCCACAGATAAACGCGAATTGCATCGTAAGAACCGACATTACTTTTTTCGCTGTCGGGCAAAAAACCTTTGTCATAATCATAAACTATCCAGTCAGGCGCATACCCTTTTGGCGATGACTTCACGATCAACTGCTGCGAGGATTTTAACAGCGCAGTCCAGCGCACATCACTACTGTGTGCCACGAACCAATGCATCAGCTGCATGGGTACATAACTCGGATTTAAACGCACCTGCGCAGGCGTTGTAAAACCAACAGCACCCGGCAACAAGACGAGTCCGAGCCCGGGAACATCCAGGGTTTCTGTTGTCAATATGCGATTGGCTAATAGCGAAGAAAGTGCGACGTAGCGGCGGTCCTTCCATAAGCGCCCGGCTTCGCCCAGCGCGTAGGCCATCCACAGGTCAGCATCGGAGGCCGAATTTTTGTCCAGCACCCCCAGTCTGTCATCCTCTTTTTTACCCAACTCCCAGGATGGCAGGCGTAATGTCAGGTCGTCTT
This sequence comes from Pseudomonadota bacterium, assembly GCA_021783855.1. Next base: position 4,446 of record JAJXTL010000182.1, on the reverse strand, counting down.
CAGCCAGATTCTTTTCTGACCAGTTCAGAAGCTTGTCGAAAGTTGCGCGGTCATTGGCGACGAGTGAAAAAAACAGTGCATAGGCCTGCCCCTCGGAGGTGGTTTTCATGGCCTCCGAACTGCCATCAATCACGCGCCCCTCTTCGCTGATCAGGTTTTTCTTGAAATTTTCCCATGCAGGCCAGGATTTTTCACATGATGCCGCATGTGCGAATGAGCTCAGATTGAATATCAACGTAAAAGCTATATATCCTGATATTCTGTGTATAAACCTTGAACTAACTAGCATTCAACGTGAGCCTTGAGGTGAAATATATTTTCAAAAGTCATTGCAACCTGATAGTGGCATAGATTTAATGCGATGACGCACAAAGCTTGTCGATTTTATTGTGATTTTTTGATTCTTTTAGTTAAATGCGAGGAAATCATTATTTCCGCACAACAAATTATCGCTTACAAGTTTTAAAGTTTAAACAGCGCAATACTACGCAACGTTCACGGACTTTGCAACGCGTCAGATATAAAGCTGTCGCGCTGCTGTTTGTACTTTAAAGCGCAATGCTTCCGCCGTGGTGACTAAAGACCGTTGAGCCGTATGCGATAAAGCCGGACTATTGACTTAATGTTGGCAGTATTTCCGGAGAGATGAGTGCATCGGTGATTGCTTTGGCCCAGTGTTCATATCCCCATTTGTCGAAATGCTGTCCGTCAAACGTTTTCCACTCGCCTATTTTGGAGAAAGTCAGCGAATCAATATAGGTACAGGGGGCCACTATGGTTGACAGGTAATCGGAAAATTCCTTGACCCGTGCATTGGTTTTTTTGTACTTCCCGCCATCCTCGCCCCAGGCCGGCCCCACCCAGACACAGCGAATCCCCTGCGCCTTGATGTCTGCGGTCAATGAGGAAACACTCTGCCAGACCCAGCTCTTGGGTATTTCCTTGTTGTCATAGCTGGCCATCGTGTCGCCCATCACCAGCAGTATCAGGTTGGGATGATGTTTCTTGATCAGGTTGTCTATCGGTTGAGTGCTCGCAATGTCAGCTGGACGCTCTTTGATGGGGCCGGCATCAACTCTGGTTGCTGCACAAGGCACTGATTTGGTTTTAAGCCAGTCTCCTGCCGATGCGCCACAAGCGCCGTAGGAAAAAACTTTCGCGCCTTGTTCAACCAGGTCGTTAGGCAAGTCGGATACCAGATAGTTGTTGATGGACATGTGGCTTTCGCCAAGCACCAGGATGGTGCGCCCTGCCAGCGGCGGAGTGTCTACGGCAAATGCGCTGGTACTGAGTGCGAGTAATGAGAATCCAATTGACAGTATCTTCATTATAAAAAAACTTAAGAATATAACGAGATGCAAAATAACCTAGAAAAAATATTTTGTCTAGGGAAGTCGGCAATAATGGCTGGGATTTTGCTCAAAATGGCTGGGGAAACGCCGGTTTATCCTTAAAAAAATTTTCATCCGCATAAGAAGTAGTGATACCAAGCCAGGGCAGCAACTCGCAGCGCATCATCCCCACTTAAACCGATTCGAAAGTCAACTTCAGCCTTAAGGGATATTCATGCTTACCCGCTTATCAGGACATGCCAGGCAACAACAGACTCAGCATCAGCCTGGCAATGGCGGCAAACGGGGCATATTCCTTCCAATCCACACTTTCCCTTTGCTCGTACAACCTCAAGGTAAGCGTGAGATCCTGTTCATTGCGCAGATGCCCGTTGTGGTATCTCATTTTTTTCTCCTATCTATCCAGTGATGTGTGCAGGATAGCAAAAATCGGCGTACAACCTCAAATCCGTACGGCGGTTTGAAAAACACGGACTGTGCGGTAAAAATAATCGGACAGCCGGTTGTTTTTTACTGACCAACGGTTGTGCCCTGCGTCACATCTGGTATGAAATAATCGCGTCCTGTTTAACGATCATGGCAAGAAAGCCACCCCTGATAATGAAGTGATTCTCGCAGGGATGATGCCCGGCGGGCGTCAACTCGCAAACCTGCCATAATCGTTCCCTCGCCCCCGTTCCCCCTCTCCCGGCGGGCGAGGGGTACCGCTCGTCGCTGCGCGAGTTTCACGTTAACCGGGTAACAACATGCTCAAAACACCTCATCTCGTTGTTTCGATCTCCGGCCACGGTTTCGGTCATGTCGCGCAAACCGCACCGGTACTGAATGCGTTGCACAGGCTGATGCCACAGCTGCGCATCACCGTGCGCTCATCTGTTGCAGCAAGCCAGCTGCGTGCACGCATCCTTGCACCGTTTACCCATTTACCAAGCCTGGGCGACATTGGCATGGTGATGACTACAGCGCTGGAGGTAAACATCGAAAAGAGCCGCGCCGCCTACCGCGAATTTCACGCTGACTGGCATACCCGCGTTGATCAGGAAACTTGCCTGTTGCATGAACTTCAGGCCGATCTGGTGTTCTCCAACGTCGGCTATCTGCCGCTGGCAGGCGCACAAAAGGCCGGTATACCGGGGGTCGCGCTGTGTTCGCTGAACTGGGCCGACATCTATCGAAATTACTGCTGCGCGCCTTTTGCATGCCAGACTGAGACCATCGTGTCACAGATACAGGACTGTTACGCCAATGCGGAAGCTTTTCTGCGCACCACACCCGGCATGCCGATGAGCGATCTTTCCAACCTGATTCCCGTTGCGCCTATCGCCGCCGTCGGCGCGAACCGGCGCGATGAACTTAACCACCATTTAAGATTAGCGAAGGAGGAAAAACTGGTACTGGTGAGCATGGGCGGCATCGATAACCGCTTGCCTGTAGAGAACTGGCCAGAAATAAAGGGCGTGCATTATCTGGTGCCGGCTGCATGGCAAGCCTGTCCTGAGTTGAATCGAAGGCCCGAACATGTGATCAGCCTCGAATCGTTGCCGATGAATTTCAGCGACCTGATGGCAAGTTCTGACGCGCTGCTTTGCAAGCCCGGCTATGGCAGTTTCGTTGAAGCCGCATGCTCAGGCATCCCGGTATTATATGTCGGCAGACCCGACTGGCCGGAATCCCCCGCGCTGATTTCGTGGCTGCAACAACACGGCCTGAGCCGCGAAATTTCTCAGGATGCGCTGACACAAGGAGATATAGGCTGCGAACTGGAACAACTCTGGAGCATGAGCAAGCCGGAAGTTGTCGTTCCAAAAGGCGCTCTGCAAGTCGCCGCATGGCTAGCAGAAAAGTTGAATTAAAACAAATAGTTACATATATAATCTATTACGCGCAGCCTGACAAGTTGCCGGGCTTCTTTTGCACCAACGAAAGAAGCCCGGCAGTTTGTTAGTGCAGGTGACCGCCTTCGTCATGCACATGCCCGTGTTCCAACTCTTCTTCGCTCGCCTGACGCACGCCGGTTACCGTGCAATTGAACGTGAGCGTCTTGCCGGCCAGCGGATGATTTCCATCCACCGTGACTTCGTCGTCGTTCACTTCTACAACGGTGTACAGGATGAAATCTTCGTCATCCGACTCTTCAGGTGCACCCTCGAACTGCATGCCGACGGCAACATCGGCAGGGAAAGCGCTGCGCGCTTCGACTTCAACCAGCTCATGCTCATATTCGCCAAAGGCATCATCCGGTTGCAAGGTGACACTGCATGTATCGCCGATGCACTTGCCGTGCAGGGCCTCTTCAACCAGCGGAAAGATGCCGTCGTATCCGCCGTGCAGGTAGCTGATCGGATCTTCGACTTTTTCGAGTATTTCACCATTGCCTTCGGCATTGATCAATTCGTAGCGCAGCGATACCACCGAGTTTTTTTCGATCTTCATTTGACTTCCCTCATAAAATATAAAAAATTTGTACCTGTCGCAACCTGAATACCCACCCGATTCAAAGCCTGATCAACAAAAGCCTCGCAGCATTTTAAACGCATTGAGGGCCGCCAGCTAATCATTTTTTGCTGCCCGCGCTTCCATGACGCTTCCTGAGCAGCCGCCGCGACTCAACCCGGGAAAGTGCGCAAAAAACGACACTTTAAAATGCAAACTTAACCCTTGCAGAACTTGACACGACTATAATACAGCCCATGAAAAGTCTATCCACTCCGCTGGGCGATCTCGGCATCGAAGCATTTTTACGCGACTACTGGCAAAAAAAACCGCTGCTGATACGCGGCGCCCTGCCAAATTTTACAGGACTGCTGACACCACAGCAGCTGACGGCACTGGCCTGCACTGAAGATGCACAAGCGCGCCTTGTGACTCAGCGACACGGCCAGTTCGAGTTGCAACAATCCCCCTTCACGGCGAAAGACTTCAAAGGCCTGAGTAAAGCACAGTGGACGGTGCTGGTGCAGGGGGTAAACCATCATCTGCCAAGTGCTGCCCAATTGCTTAAGCAGTTTAACTTCATTCCACATGCGCGCCTGGATGACCTGATGGTCAGCTACGCCCCCTGCGGCGGCGGCGTAGGTCCGCACTTCGATTCCTA
>JAJXTL010000181.1 GCA_021783855.1 Pseudomonadota bacterium | reverse complement strand
GATTTTCGCCGTGGAACGATACGCACGTAATCCGCGCATTCATCATGTTGATGACATGACATGGAAGGACGCGCTTAAAGTGGGTTTCGCGCAGGCTTTTTCCATCGTGCCGGGTACGTCGCGCTCTGGCGCCACCATCATGGGGGGGATGATTTTCGGGCTGTCGAGACAGGCGGCCACGGAGTTTTCATTTTTCCTGGCCATACCCACCATGTTTGCGGCGACTTTCTACGAAGTAGCAAAGCATTGGCATGAACTCCATGTGCATGATTTCATGGTATTCGGAATTGGTTTTGTCACTGCCTTTGTGAGCGCATTTTTCGCTGTTCGTGCATTGCTACGTTATATTTCAAACCATAGCTTTGCCATCTTCGCTTGGTATCGCATCGTGTTTGGCGTGATATTGCTGATTTATTTCCGCGATACCTTGTTTGCGAGCGCAGCCTAAGGTTCCGCTGCGTTGTCCCGGATGCCGGGAGGGGACGGAAGGAAAAGCGGAAAGACGGCCCGCACAGCAGCGGGCCTGAATTCAAACAGTTTCGGATTGCTGCATATAGTGTGCAACGTGGGCCAGCAGTTCTTCTTCCTGGAAAGGTTTGCCGAGGTAGGCATTAACTCCCAGACTCAAGGCGTGATCACGATGCTTATCTGCAGTTCGTGAGGTAATCATGATAATGGGCACCCCGGCCAGTTGCGCATCTGCACGCATGGTTTTAGTCAGTTCAAAACCATCCATGCGTGGCATTTCGATGTCCAGCAACATCACGTCCGGGATGACATCCTGCAGCATTTGCAATGCATCCAGTCCATCCTTGGCGGTGATTACTTCATAACCTTCGCGCGCCAGCAACCGGCCAGTAATTTTGCGCACTGTGAGTGAGTCATCAACGACCATCACCACTTTGCTGCGTACGGCGTCAATTTCGATAACGGGTGCTACTGTCGTCTCGGTGTGTTCGCCTTGACGCAGGGCCAGTTGTACCGGGTTGAGAATGAGGACGACCTGGCCGTTGCCGAGCACCGTGGCGCCAGCGATACCGCTGACCCGGGCTAACTGTGGTCCGATATTTTTGACCACGACCTCACGGTTGCCGATCAATTCGTCCACCAGAATGGCGCAGCGTTGGGTGGCGCTTCTCAGCAGAATAATGGCATTGTAGCGTTGCGAGAGATGCGCCTGTTCCATCTGGCCCAGAAGATGCGGAAGGTAGAACAGGTTGTAGTGATTACCCTGCCAATTGATGGCGCCGGTGGCAAGCAGATCGGCCAAAGCCTCGCTTTTGTATTCCTGGACTTGTTCGACCATGGTGGATGGCAGCGCATACAGGTGCTCGCCAGCCTTGATCAGAACTGTCTGCGTGACGGCTAGGGTCAGCGGCAGGTAAATCATGAACTGCGCACCTTTGCCGAGCTCGCTCTCGACTTCTATACGTCCCCCGAGGCTAGTGATTTCGCTCTTGACCACATCCATGCCAATGCCGCGGCCGGACAGTTCGGTGACCGATTCAGCTGTGGAAAAGCCCGGCGAAAAAATGAATTGCATCAGCTGATTGGGGGCAACGTGAATCTCGGGTTGCAACAAGCCATTGGCGATTGCGCGGGCGCGAATTGCCTCCAGATCAAGCCCGCGACCATCGTCGCGCAGCGACAGCATGACTTCGTTACCTTCCTGGCGTGCATGCAGTACAACTTCACCATATTCCGATTTACCGGACGCTATCCTGTCGGCGGGGAGTTCAAGGCCGTGAGCGACGGCGTTACGTAGCAAATGCTCGAAAGGAGCGACCATTTTTTCCAGTACGCTGCGATCAATTTCAACCTGCTCGCCAATGATCTGCAAGCTGGCTTTTTTACCCAGGTCTTTGGCCGCGCGGCGCACTGTGCGGTGCAGGCGATCAGCAATGCTGGACAGGGGCACGATACGAATATGCATCAATGCCTGTTGCAGATCGCGTGTCATTCGGCCTTGCTGGGTCAGAGCAGCCTCGGTTTCGTTGAGGCCGACTGTAATGTTCTGCTGAACGGTGCCAACGTCGTTAATACTCTCGGCAATCATGCGTGTGAGTTCTTGCAAGCGTGTGAAACGGTCAAATTCGAGTGGGTCAAACTGCTGGTCATCCATTTGCATATGCGACAGCGTGGATTGCATCTGGCTTTCAGCCTGGATTTCCAGTTCGCGCAGCTGGCCACGCAAACGTCCGATATTTTCCGCCAATTCAGCCGCGTTTTGCTTGATGCCGGATACGCTGCTTTCCAGACGCGAGCGGGTGATACTGATTTCGCCCGCTTCATTGACCAGACGATCTACCATTTCAGCACGTACGCGTAACATGCTTGCGCTGGTTTCAGGCTCGATCAGCGGCACAGCGGGTGTGTGTACTGGCGTGATGTGTGGCGCGACCTGCTGGTCTGCCTGGATTTCCTCGCCGAGGATGGGGGCTGCTTCAGGGTGCAGCAATTGGTTCAAGGCGTCGTTCAGACGATCCAGTTCAATCTCAAATTCATCAAAATAGGCTGTGTCGAGGGAGCCGGACTCAAGCGCGTTGACAACCTGGGTTTCCATGACATGGGTCAATTCGCCAAGACGCATGGCGCCGGCCATGCGTGCGCTACCCTTGAGGGTATGCAAGAGGCGCTGCAAACTCGCCGGCGCTTCGCCCTGAGCCGGGTCTGCGCGCCAGTTACGGCTTTCAGCGCCAATTTTTGGCATCAGTTCAGCCGCTTCCTCAAGGAAAATCGGCAGCAGCTGATCATCCAGATCATCCACGATATTGCGCCGCACCTGCTGCTCCTCGGCAGAGGCTAGCAGCGTGTTGAGATGTGGAAGATCTGGCGCAGGTTCATCAATATGTATTGCTTCTGGCGGAACAGTATCTTCCTCGACGATAGACGCTACCTCGGGAGTATTGCTGGCCACTTCGTTGTCGGACAGCTGCGCCTCATATTCCAGTGTAGCGGCCTGCAGAGCCTCGAGGGCGGCAATGAGGTCGTTTCCAGGTACGGGAGATTGTTGCGCACGGATACTGTCGAGCATTTCACCTAATGTGGTGATAGTCTCGTCTGTAAGCTTGCTGTCTGCAGGTAATGGGGCAACGCTTTCCTGCAATTGGGTAAGCCATGTTTCCAGCGCGTGTGCAAGATCGGCTACCGCCGTGAAGCCTGTGGTCCCGGCAATGCCAGCCAGTGTGTGTGCAGCACGCATGAAATCGTATGCAACCGGTTCACCAGCATTGGCTTGCAGACGCATGAACTCACGCCGCAATGTGGCATGGTGTTGCTCGGCTTCGCGTAGAAAAATGTCCAGTAAGGGCGCGGAAATCAGGTTGGCGCCGATACTGATACGGTCGTCTTCGGGAGGGGCGATTTCAGTTGTCTCCGCATCCGAGCCGAGTTCGCTGAAGTCCGTTTCGAGCATATCAGATGAGGCTGATTCATCTACAAGGTTGAATTCAGACGTGCTGGATTCTGATTCAGGAGGAGACGCGGGTTCCAGAATGGTCGGCTCTGTCGCCAGGGTGACTGGTTCCTCAGTGGACTGGATGTCTTGTATTATTTGAACCGGCGCCAGTTCCAGTTCTTCACCCGTGCGTAACTTGCTTGCCCTGCTCACCAATTCACTTGCTGAAATAAGTGCTTGTCCACTGGCTTTTAGCGATTGAATCCAGCCATCAAAGTGTCCGTGCGCCTCTGTCAGCACATCAAGAAGGGCGGCGCTAGCTGGCTTTTCATCCTGTAGCCACTGATTAAGCAGCTGCTCGATGCTCCATGCTACTTCACCCAGGTCGGTGAGCCCAACCATGCGGCCACTGCCTTTCAGCGTATGGAAATTACGGCGCAGAGTCGTCAGGCTGTCGTGATTATGGGGTTCGTTGCGGCATACTTCCAGATTGCTGGCAATACTATCGAGTACTTCACAGGCTTCTTCCAGAAATACTTCCAGCAGTTCCGCATCAATCGCCTGGCTTGTCGCTGCATCGGGAGTTTCAATTGCGGATGTGGGCAGGACAGGTTCACTACCCGTGATCTTTTGAATAGCCTGAGACAGTTCGGGGTTGGGGCCATTGTCGGCAAGCTTTAGCGCCTCGGCGGATTGTTGTTTGAGCGCATAGTCCCCGATGAGCTCGGCATCGTCTTGCAGCTCATGCAGTGCGCTCAAAAACTTTTTTTGGGTGTGTGCCTCGTCGGGGGCTTCCTGCCAGGCTGTCAGCTGACCATGTAGATTGTGTTTCAAGGTATCCAGATTGTCTTCGACACTGGCAGGTTGCACATCCACCGGTGCGACTGGTTCAGGCTCATATAAACCCATCTGCTGAAGCGCAGGAAGCAGAATCGTGTCCGCATCATTGCGCTGGTGACGGAGAGCGTCAATATACAGACCGAGACTACTCAGGGCATCCGCGATGACTGCAAAATCGGCTTCGTTAATGGGTTGTTGGAGATCCTGAAAACCCGACACAATGTCTCGTGCTGCAGTGAGTAGCTGACCAGCCTGATCCAGTTGCAGGATGCTCAAAGCTCCTTGTACCTGTGTCAGGGGGCTATTGATGCCGCCCAGCGCCTGGCGGTCATGTTCGGGATCACGGAAAAAGGCATCCAGTACTTCTTCAGCGTGGTTCAGGTTGGATTGGATTTCCTGTGCAACCTGGGCGATGAGTAATCGCTCTTGGGCATGGCGCGATATTTCATCCAGCAACGGAATTTCCGGTATCTGGGATACATCCACATCGCCGTATGCAGCAGCGCGCAGCCGCTGTATTTGTACATCGGTTTGCGCAACCAGCTCGCCGGTAACGTTCTGGTAGTTTTCCAGCGTGTTCTGAATCAGTAATAGTGCGGTGGCAATTTCCAGGCCCAGTGTTTCGCTTTTGCCTGTTGGAAGCGTGTCCAGTGATGCAGCGATCTCGCTGATTTGAGTCAGCAGATTCAACAGTGGTGTGCTTTTCAGTTCAGTTGTTCGTGTCAGCAAAGCGGAGGTTTGGGATCGGAACTGTGCCAAACTGTCACGGTTGCCGGCAGTAAATTTGAGCCAGGACTCCTTGGCTGGGCCAAGCAGATTGCGCAGTTCCTTGAGTAACGGCAGCAGCGCGGCCATTTCACTGGATGCTGCGCTGTCGTCAGGCATCATGTTATCCAGCGAAAAAGCCTGTTTGACGGCTTTGACATGATCGCTGACATCGCGGCTTTTCGCCACGAAATAAAGGATGTCCTTGAGCAGGCGTTCGGCGACTTTATATGAGCCTTCAGCCTGGCGGCGCATTTGCAGATCGATGCGTCCGCATAGTTGCTTGACCGCAAAATTGGGTTCGATGGCGTGATTGGCCAGGCAGTCTACAAATGCAGTGGCGCCCCACCATAACGTACGATTGGCAGGCAGGG
>JAJXTL010000180.1 GCA_021783855.1 Pseudomonadota bacterium | reverse complement strand
AATTTTTTCATACGCAGCATTGTGCTTGCCGCGAGCCATTATGGGAAGTGCGGGATAACCGGGAATTGAGGGGGAAAGCTGCCTTTAATCGGCAGATAGCCATCTTGCATTGCCCCTTATCATGTTACTCATCATGGTCGTTGTAAGCTTCGAGGTGCGAGATGATCAATAATGTGGACGATGCGCTGCGTTTCAACCAGCTGGCTTTGAATCTGCGCGGTGCGCGCCAGGAATTGCTGGCTTCCAATGTGGCAAATGCCGATACGCCGGGTTACAAGGCCAGAGATATCGATTTTGCCAGCGCGCTGCAAAATGCGCTGTCGGGCTCGACCCAGGCCCTGGCGATGACGAAAAGCTCGGCGGCGCACCTTGAGGGAAGTGCCGGCGGGCAGATCATGGGCGCACCTGTGCTGTACCGCATACCGGATCAGCCCAGCGCTGATGGCAATACGGTGAATATGGATGTGGAACGAGCCCAGGCGACTGACAATGCGTTGCGCTATGAGGTCGGCGTGAGTTTTGTCGTGAGCCAGTTCAAGGACTTGACGGCGGCTTTGCAACCTTAACCGACAAAGGAGAGTCTCATGTCACTGTTTAATGTTTTCAATATCGCAGGTTCCGGCATGGCGGCGCAGTCGCAGCGCCTGAATGCGGTGGCGAGCAATCTGGCGAACGTCGACAGCACCACCAGTTCAGACGGAAAACCGTATCGCGCCAAGGAAGTGGTATTTGCCGCAACCCCGATGGGCAGTCCGGATGCGCAAGGCGTGAAGGTTGCGTCGGTAGCCGAGAGCACGGCGCCGATGAGGCTGGTCTATGATCCCAATCATCCGCTGGCCGATGCGAAGGGTTATGTGGCCATGCCCAATGTGAATGTGGTTGACGAGATGGTGAACATGATTTCAGCTTCCCGCTCCTATCAGAATAACGTGGATGTGCTAAACACGTCCAAGGCGCTGTTGTTGAAGACTCTGACCATCGGGGCGTAAAGGCGTGACCGATGAAAAATTCGCCGCGACGCGCGCCATACATCCATCATGACTCACAGGAGAAAATATCATGGTAAGTCCTACCCAACCTGCTAATGCGGCTGCCGTGTTTGCACCGCTCAATGGCGGCGCCTCTTCGGCAAATGCTGCGACAACTTCGAATTCATCGACTGCTGCAATGCAGGACCAATTCATGACCTTGCTGGTCACGCAGTTGAAGAACCAGGATCCGCTCAACCCGATGGACAATGCCCAGATGACCTCGCAAATGGCGCAGATCGATACGCTGAATGGCATCAACCAGCTGAATGCCACGCTGCAGGCGTTGAGTGCCAGCATGACGCCGAACCAGACCGTGCAGGCGGCGAGCATGATAGGCCATGGCGTGCTGGTGCCGGGTAGCGGTGTGAATCTTGCAAACAATCAGGGTTTGGGCGGATTCTCGCTGTCCGGCCCTGCGGATAACACGAAGGTGTCGATTTACGATGGCTCGGGTGCCCTGGTGAATACGCTGAACCTTGGGGCGCAACCGGCAGGTGTTACCGACTGGCAGTGGAACGGCACAGATGGCAATGGGAATTCCGTGCCTGCGGGCAGTTATACATTCAAGGTTGAAGCATCGCTGGCAGGCAGTGCGGTGGCAGCGAACACCCTGCAATACGGCGTGGTCAACAGTGTGACTCAGGGCGCGACAGGACTGACCCTGGGGGTCGGGTCGCTGCAAAATGTCGCGCTGACCCAGGTTCAACAAATTCTTTAATTCGGGGGTTACCATGAGTTTCGAACAAGGTCTTAGTGGATTGAGCGCTGCAAGCAGCAGCTTGAGCGCGATCGGCAACAATGTGGCCAACGCCAGTACGGTGGGTTTCAAGCAGTCTACAGCGCAATTTGCCGATATGTTTGCCGCTTCGCTGGCGGGTGCCAGCGCGGTATCGGTCGGCACGGGAGTGTCGATTTCCAGCATTGCTCAGCAGTTCACACAAGGCAATATCACCACGACCACCAATCCGCTGGATACCGCGATCAGCGGTCCGGGATTTTTTCAGCTGACCAATACGGCCGGTGCGACGGTTTACAGTCGAAACGGCCAGTTCCATATGGATAAGAACGGATTCATGGTCAATGCGCAGGGAGATAAGGTCAACGGCTATATGCCGAATGCAGCCGGGGTGATTCTGGGCGGTGCGCCTGTTCCGCTGCAGATCAATCCAGCTAATATACAGCCTCAGGCATCGTCGACTTCCACGGTGGGGGTGAATCTGAGCTCGGCATCTCCCGTGCCGACAACCTCTACTTTCTCTCCTACTGATCCGACTTCCTATACCAACTCGACCTCAATGACGGTGTACGACAGCCTGGGGGCATCCCATGTGGCAACAGTGTATTTCGCAAGACAGCCGATTACGATAGCGGGTACTGGTACAGTGACCGTAGCTGGTGGGGTCGGCACGATGACGCTTGGTTCGACTTCTGGATTGTCAGTCGGCAATACCGTTACGTTGGCATCAACTCCACCGATAACTTATACGATTACCGCTATTCCAAGTGCGACGACACTGACGGTTACTCCTGCGACTGCCAATGCCGGGGGTGCTGCCACAACCAATGCGCCTTCTTCGAACTGGAATACTTATCTGACAGTCGATGGAAATTCGATTCCGGCTGCGGGTACGGCGCTGACTCAACTGACTTTCAATTCTCTGGGTGCATTGGCATCAACCACGCCAGCCACCACGCCGCTGGGATCGATTACTTCCTCGCCGCTGTTTCCCAATTCCACGTCGGTGTCGACGACTCAGGCGATCACTTTCGATTTCAACTCTCCGACGGCTGGAACGACTCAGTACGGCAGCCCTTTTGCGGTCAACACGCTGACCCAGAACGGTTATGCGTCGGGTCAGCTCAATTCGACCAGCACCAGCCAGGATGGCACGATCATGGGACGTTATTCAAACGGCCAGACACGCTCGTTAGGACAGATCGTGCTGGCCAATTTTACCGGCGTACAGGGGCTGCAGGACATAGGCAATAACTCCTGGGTGCAGACGGCCGCATCGGGCAATCCGCTGGTGGGTGCACCCGGTAGCGGCGGTCTGGGGACGCTGCAATCCTCGGCGACCGAGGACTCCAATGTGGATCTGACTGCTGCGCTGGTGAACATGATCACAGCGCAACGTGTCTATCAGGCCAATGCGCAGACCATCAAGACGGAAGACACGCTGATGCAGACGGTCGTGAACCTGAGGTAAGTTGAGACAGGCGAGTAAACCGAGAGCATGCCATGGACAAATTGATTTATACCGCGATGACGGGCGCATCTCAGGTGCTCGAACAACAGGCGTCAGTGTCGGAGAATCTGGCCAATGTGAGCACGCCTGGTTTTCGCTCCGTGCTGAATACGTTTCGCGCCGTGCCTTTGCTGGGTGAAGGGCTGCCGACGCGCACTTTCGTGGTGGACTCGACCATGGGGACGAATTTTTCACCGGCAGGCTTGCAGCCAACCGGGCGTGATCTCGACATTGCAGTCAACGGAAAAGGCTGGATAGCGGTCCAGGGGCCGGATGGCAAAGAGGCCTATACCCGGAATGGCAGCTTGCAGATCGGTGCCGATGGAATGCTGAAAACCAGCACAGGCTTGAATGTGATCGGGTCATCCGGCCCGATCAATATTCCGCCGACTTCCCAGATCACGTTTGCCTATGATGGCACGATTTCGTCGATACCCGATGGATCGCAGGCGGGCGGCATCACCGTGATCGATACGGTGAAGCTGGTCAACCCTCCGGAAAATCAGCTGGAGCGCGGTGCCGATGGCTTGTTCCGCCTGAAGAGCGGGACCGCAGCGCCTGCCGATCCGAACACGCAGATCGTGCCTGACAATATCGAAGGAAGCAATGTGAACACGGTCAGTGCGCTGGTGAACATGATTTCGCTTTCCCGGAAATTCGACATGCAGATGAAGATGCTGACCACGGCGGACAATGATGCCAAGCAGGCCAGCACCATCATGGGCATCTGATGCGGCAGATATAGGCCAGAGAAATCCGCTGTGCGGTTTTTGATTCGACTAACGATAACTAAAGGCTGGAGCTAAAATGATACGTTCCTTGTGGATTGCCCAAACGGGTCTGGACGCGCAGCAGGTTCAGATGGATACGATAGCCAATAATCTCGCCAACGTGAGTACCAATGGCTTCAAGCGCTCGCGCGCGGTGTTCGAGGATTTGCTATACCAGACGATCAGACAGCCAGGTGCGCAGTCTTCCCAGCAGACCCAGTTGCCATCCGGCCTTCAGATCGGCACGGGCGTTCGTCCGGTGGCTGCAGAGCGGATTTTTACCCAGGGGAATTTGCAACAGACGGGCAACAGCCTGGATGTGGCCATTCAGGGGGCGGGTTTTTTCCAGGTGTTGATGCCCGATGGCACGATTTCCTATACCCGTGACGGTTCCTTTCAGGAGAATGCGCAGGGGCAACTGGTGACGTCCAGCGGTTTTCCGGTGCAGCCTGCGCTGACCATTCCGCCCAATGCGCTCACGATCACCATAGGGCAGGATGGCGTGGTGTCGGTCACGCAGCCCGGTGTCGCAGCGCCAGTTCAGATAGGCAGTCTGCAACTGGCGACTTTTGTCAACCCGACGGGCTTGATGAGCATGGGGCAGAATCTTTATCAGGAAACAGCCTCGTCCGGATTGCCCAGCACGACAGTGCCCGGAACCAATGGCAGCGGCACCGTGAATCAGAATTATGTGGAAACATCCAACGTCAACGTGGTCGAAGAGATGGTCAACATGATCGCGACGCAGCGCGCCTACGAGATCAATTCGAAAGCCATCACGGCATCGGATCAGATGCTGCAGAAACTGGAACAGATGTAATGCGCTCGAGCCAGGCAAATCGGAACAAGCGAACAGTCTTCCTTGCGGTTGCCTTCGGTTTCCTTTTGGCTGGCTGCAATGCTTACGTGCCGCCGACCAGCATCAAGCAGCCAATGACGGCAACGCCTCCCAGACCGCCTGTCGTCATGCCGGCCGATGGCGCGATATTTCATTCCGGCCTCAGCGATCATCCCCTTTTTGAAGATGTGCGGGCGCGCAATGTGGGAGATACGCTGACCATCATCGTGGCTGAATCCACCGCAGGCAGCCGCAGCACCAGCGACGGCTCGACCATGGCCAACAGCAGTGCGTCTGGTACGCCTACCGTGACGACGGGCACGACTGCGCTGGCGACACTGTTGAAACCGATCAACATCAGCAGCAGCAATACCGACAAGTCTGCAAGCACGGGTTCGGGGGCGGCAAGCCAAAGCCTGACGGGCACGATCACGGTGACGGTGATCGAAGTGCTGGCCAATGGCAATCTGGTCGTGAGCGGCGAAAAGCAGGTTGCATTGACGAACAGCAACGATTT
>JAJXTL010000179.1 GCA_021783855.1 Pseudomonadota bacterium | reverse complement strand
AAGGATTCGAACCTTCGTACTCTGAGAGGGCAGATTTACAGTCTGCTGCCTTTAACCACTCGGCCACCCCTCCAAACTGAACGCGTCATTATGCAGATCACAAGCCTTCTTGTCAATCGATTTTATTTGATTCTATACAGCGCCGACTGTGCATGCGCCTGCAATCCTTCGCCAAAAGCAAGCGTGGCCGCAATTCTTCCCAGGGTCTGCGCGCCCTGTCCCGACACCTGTATCAGGCTGCTGCGCTTCTGGAAGTCGTAAACACCCAGCGGCGAGGAAAAGCGCGCCGTACCCGAGGTGGGCAGCACATGATTGGGGCCTGCGCAATAGTCCCCCAGCGATTCCGACGTGTACCGGCCCATGAATATTGCGCCCGCATGCTTCAACCTGGGCAGCCAGATTTGCGGGTCGGCAACCGACAGCTCAAGGTGTTCGGGTGCGATGCGGTTGCTGATTGCGCATGCCTCATCCAGACTCGCGACATGAATCAGCGCACCGCGGCTCTCAAGCGCGGTTCTGATGATTTCGCGGCGCGGCATCTGTTCGAGCAGCCGATCCGCACTTTTGGCGACCTCCCCGATGAATTCGGCGTCAGGGGATATTAAAATCGCCTGAGCCAGCTCGTCGTGCTCGGCCTGCGAAAAAAGATCCATCGCGATCCAGTCCGGATCGGTTTTTCCATCGCAGATCACCAGTATTTCAGAAGGCCCCGCGATCATGTCTATGCCGCATATGCCGAACACGCGGCGCTTGGCTGAAGCCACATAAGCGTTGCCGGGACCCACGATCTTGTCCACCTTCGGGATGGTCTCCGTGCCGTAGGCAAGCGCGCCTACCGCCTGCGCACCGCCGATGGTGAACACGCGATCAACGCCGGCAAGGAAGGCTGCCGCCAGCACCAATTGGTTTTTGTGCCCGTCAGGCGTCGGCACCAACATGACCAGCTCGGCGACCCCAGCGACCTTGGCAGGCAGCGCATTCATCAGGACCGATGAGGGATAGGCCGCCTTGCCGCCCGGCACATAAAGCCCCACGCGATCCAAGGGCGTGACCTGCTGTCCCAGCAGCGTACCATCGGCTTCGACATAGCTCCACGAAGTCTGCGCCTGCTTTTTGTGGTATTCGGTCACGCGACTTGCCGCCGCCTCGAGCGCGTTGCGCTGTTCAACCGGCAAGCCATCGAACGCTGCGCGCAACTCCTCCTTCGGGAGTTCCATCTGTGCGGCGCCTGAAAGCGGCAAGCGGTCAAACCTTGCCGTATATTCCAGCACCGCGACATCGCCTCTCTTGCGCACGTCGTCAAGAATTGCCGCGACCGTCGCTTCCAGTTTCTCATCCGCGGTCGCTTCATAGGCGAGCAAGGCCTCCAGGTCCGCGCCGAAACTTGCATCGCTGCTCGATAATTGTCTGATGTTCATTTTATTAGCCGGTTTTAATATACCCGACATTTTAATGGACAATCCCGTCGCCTTGGAAGTTATTGCGCAATTACCCGACAAATGACCGCTTTTCAGCCGCCATTTCTGTTTGGCGAAGTTCATCTACGCAGACAGGCATCATGCAAACTCCTTCACATAAAACCTGTTCAATATTTTTTCAGCAGACATCACCAACAAAATTCGCCGCTCCACACCCGCCGGCTTCACAAGACTCTCAAGCAGCGAATTACTGTCTGAGAGCATATCCGGCACAGACTCAATTTGGGATGTTGGGATTTCCGCGATCTCTCCCAAGCTGTCAACCAGGATGCCAAAGCAGGGCTGATCATTCTGCGACGCACGAAGAATCAGAACTTGCCGCTTGAATGCCAACGCGTTCTGACCGCCCCCCCTTCTTTCTTCAGCAGGCCTGCGCGAACACAAGATTTCCGACAAATCGAAAATGGTCAATGCCTGATCGTTGTACATCAGACAGCCCTCTACCCATTCGGATGCCCCAGGCATCCGCGTAAGGCGATCCGCATCGATCGCCTCAACGACTGAGTTGGTGCGAACGCCATACCAGTTCTGGCCGATGTAGAAGCTGGCGATATCGACCGTATCCATGCTTTTTGTCTGGTGCAGCGCATAGGTATCTACCGCCATATCACGAATGGAATATAAACTTTCGACATCGACGATGCGATCTGAAAGAGGAGAGAAGACCAGCGCAACAACGTCGTTCTGGTTCCGGTCTTCTGGCGACTTGTATTCTCGATATCCCGCACTCATACAAGACCCGACAGCATAATAGCAGGCATTATAGATGATGATATTGGCACAGCTTTCGCCGTGCTGAAGATTAAAGAATTCATAACCAATCACCAACTTCATGCCCGGCTTCAGGGCTGGTTCCGTGCTGGAAATGACCCGCCCATTGCGTTCGGCAAACACGGCAAATGCACCAGAAACAAGGGTGCCATCGGCTTGGCGAGGCAGAGCGTCGCGCAGCATGGCTTGAAATTGCGGCGTTGAGTCAAACACAATTGCAATCCCGCCCACGGGGTCATCGCCATTCGGCTCGCGCACAGCAGCAGTAAAGATGTACGTCTGCTCATTCGCATAAAGTGCGCTGGCCGAAAAACCCGAGGTGCTGTAGCTCTGGGTGTCATTAAGTCCCAGGGTCGGGCGCACCCAGCCTTCATCAAGCAGTTTGCCGACCCAGTCGTTATATGCAGGATTGGAAACGGCAATGACCCGGCCTGACTGATTAAAGAGTATCAGGTTGCTGTATACTGTATAAAGTGAATTGATCTTCTTCAGCACATCCGTCAGTCGTCGTCTCTGCTCCTGATCAGAGAATTCGCTCCTCGACAGTTCTTCACGGAATAAACGCGTCAATGCCCACCACCTGCAATCGTTGGCTCGTTCATACAGATTGCGATCCATGATCTCGATTGCAAGGGCTGCCTGGGTTCCGCAGTCAAAAAGAACGGTGGAGATCACCGTTTTGTATAGGTTTGTCGTGGATTCGCTATAGACATTGCGGGTGCGGATGCCGGTGCTGCCGATTTCCCTGAGCAGAATTTTTGCAAAATCGGCGTTATGAGCCGCATTCTCACGTGCCAGCCAGATGTTGCCATTCCAGACAGCACGGTTCAATTCCTGCTGGATACTAGTCGCCTTAACCGGGATATCGCGCAGTTCTTGACTGAACAGTGTCGAGGTTTCCAGCACGACTTTGACCATCTCCTCTGGTACCTGATCCAGTTCGTGCGCTTCGGACATTTCAAAGGCGTGGTTCAGCGGCGCCATGGCGTGCCCCAGCCATCCTGGTCCGTTGTATCCCTGATAACCGTGAGTT
Organism: Pseudomonadota bacterium; assembly: GCA_021783855.1. Next base: position 2,185 of record JAJXTL010000179.1, on the reverse strand, counting down.
TGACAGGTGGTCGCCAGGTATTCGCGCCCCGCAAACCGGATGATCCGACAATCGCTTTCACATACCGGCTCTATTTGGACACCTATCGGAAACTGGTACGGATCGCTGCTGGCGATGATCCGGCCGGATGCATCAAGCAGGGTAATGATAGTCCAGTCATCTTCGGCGACCAGGCTTTCAAAAATCCTGCGGCATTCATCCTGAAGCCTGAAGCAAAGACATAGCACACCCACAGTATGGCTGCCATCCCCAGACATGACCCGATACGCATAGATCAGCGGGCTATCATCGCCTGGCAGCAAATCCGTGGGACGAAAAACCTCGACATATCCAACCTCGGTGGTTAAAGCATCCTTCAGAAATTCGTCCGAAGTATGCGTGACTGGATTGTTGCTGTCCAGCTGGGCCAGAATCTCACCCTGCGGGGAAAGCAAAATAATATTATGGTATACCGAGTATTTTTTCACATACTCCGCAAAACGAGAACGCATATTGAATTGCCATTGCGCATCGTGCATGGATTCTCTCTGAGCCTCGACCGCTTCCGCAAATGCGCAAATTTCGCTGTCAATCGCTAAAAATCCAATGTCAGCCGTACGCTCAAACAAATTGCGGACTAGAACATCGATGGCGACACGCGCACATGAATTGAGACTCATCGTAGTTTTCTTGTAATGCTCACTGGACAATTGATCAAGGAGCACAGATGCCAAGCTGCTGAAATCCCTGCGCATCTTGGTAATGTCCGTGCCTGCGCCAAGCAGTTGCCCAAGCAGAGTTAAATTGTCATAGACCGCCTGAATTTCGGTCAACCGTTTCTGATCGGGTAAAAGACCACCCATATAGCGGGACAAGTGAGCAAGGTCGGTATTCATGTGTGTTCTTTTGTGCTTTCTCAAAATGTGCTCCTTGCAAATAAATGGCATCAAACATAAACGCCAGCAACCAAAGCAATACTGATGCCAGGCAAGGAACATCTAGGCACTATTTCTGATATCTTTATAATTTACCTCACATTTTTGTAATACCTACCCGAACAAAAATGGGCTCTCGATTGCACTCATCTGGGGCGGATGTCTTTCATCAGCACCAATCTGCACTCATCCGGGGCACAAGACTTTCGACACGCACCTTATTGAGGCGCATCCTCAGTAATTAAATTGGAAAATTTGTTTGATTTGTTCATGGCACCATTCATAGAGAATGATGCCTCTTCAAAACCAGGAGCGATTCAATCACAGACCAAACAACCAGAATGCACGCACCCACAAAGAAGTGGGGCCAGGAGAGATGAGCACTAAGAACGCGGCCAGATCGGCTAGTGATCATCCTGCATAGGCAATGAGACACCTCATTGCTCAAGCGCTTTTGAAAACGCGTCCAGCATGGGCTGGATATCACGGCGTTTCAGCTTCAATGCGGCCTGATTCACGACCAGGCGCGAGGAGATGTCGCCGATATGTTCGACCGCTTTAAGGTGATTGGCCTTGAGCGTGTTTCCGCTGCTCACCAGATCGACGATCGCGTCCGACAAACCGACCAGGGGTGCCAGCTCCATCGAACCGTACAGCTTGATCAGATCGATGTGCACGCCTTTCGCGGCAAAGTGCTCGCGCGCGGCCTTCACGTATTTGGTTGCCACACGCAAGCGCGCGCCCCGCTTCACCGCAGACTCGTAATCGAAATCGTTCTTCACGGCGACCATCATCCGGCAGCGCGCGATGTTGAGATCCAGCGGCTGGTACAAGCCTTCGCCGCCATGCTCGTTCAACACATCCTTGCCGGCCACGCCGATGTCGGCCGCGCCGTATTGCACATAGGTCGGCACGTCGGAGGCGCGCACGATGATCAGCCTCACATCCGCGCGGTTGGTATCCAGTATCAGCTTGCGCGACGACTCGGGATCCTCCAGCGCGCGTATGCCTGCCGCTTCCAGCAACGGCAGGGTTTCTTCAAAAATGCGGCCCTTGGACAGCGCAATCGTAATCATCATCTCTCCTAAGCGATGCGTCGTATCTTCGCACCCAATACCGACAGCTTGGCCTCTATGCGTTCATATCCCCGATCCAGATGGTAGATGCGGTCCACAATGGTCTCGCCCTCCGCCACCAGCCCCGCGATCACGAGCGATGCGGAGGCGCGCAAATCGGTCGCCATCACCGTTGCGCCATCTAGCCTGGCGCAT
>JAJXTL010000178.1 GCA_021783855.1 Pseudomonadota bacterium | reverse complement strand
CGCCCATTCGGCGGATTCTACGGAATCTCGGCGGAGGTCCCTGATACTCGAATTCCAGGATCCGCTATCCGTCCAGAAGGGAACAAACGAATAATTTCACACCCCAAACACTCTACCCCCATAGAGGTGATCTGGGCGGAATGCGCAATGGAACCGGTATCTGCACTTGCCTGCGTGCGCCAGATGAAGCCATCCGTGAGACTTTCCGGGGTGCCCATTTGCCGGTACACAGATGGCATGATGGGGACATGATCGCCGTACCAAGCAAATATCCCTTCGCGCGGTCCACGGCCCAGGGTATCCCGGATCATCCCAGCCATGTGGTCGGCGTTCATCAGATGGCGCATATAGACCGTGAGATCCCGGCACGAATCGGGGATGCTCGAGGCGTAGAACAAGTCCGCATCACCTTCACGTGGCGACTCCAGATGCAGGGGGCCGTGATTCTCCATGGTTATGCAAAAGATAAACAGTGGTTTTTCTACAACTGACGAAATAATATCACGGACTTTATTGGCGATCGCGATATCGCCTGTATATTGGCCATCCTTGTCGCCGGGTGAAAACTCACGAATATCGACAAATCGGCTGAATCCGCTCTGTGGATAGATATTGTGGCGATTATAGAAGCTTGCCGGATATGGATGAATGCAGATGGTTTCATAACCTAAATTTTGCAGATGGCTTGCCAAGGACGTAAAGCCGCGTAGGGCGAGCTTTCGGTAAGGGTTAAAACGGTGAACGCCGATATCCGATTCGGCCAATCCCGACAGAAAACCAAACTCAGTACGGACTGTGTTGGCGCCCCATGCAGGCACTTGCACCTTTCCGGCCCAAATGGCCTCCCGCTCGATCTGCGCGAATCCTGGGAAAAGGTTCTTGCGAACCTGATCATAAAAACGATCGGCACGAAAGAACGATTCACTCTGCACAACAACGATGTTGGGTAACCTGGGCGGATCGATTGCTGGCACCGGGAGATCTGCGAACGGGGTGGCGATATGGCAGGGACCATGTTCTTCCTTGGCATAGAACCAGATGCTGCCATAGAAGCCAAGCGCATTCATGTCCACTATCGGATCATAGCTCAGGTCCTGCTTTCTCCGGTTCCCCACCCAAATAAGTGCCGCCGCAAGCAGGAAAAGTGCGCCCACATACTCCCCAAAATCCATCCAGCCCAAGCTTTCAGGCAGAGGGTGCTCAAAGGTGAAACCAACATAAAGCGCAAGGACAAAGGCCAGGATTGCGGCGATGCCCCGTGCAAGGCCCAGAAAGGGCAGGTATAAACGCGGGTGTCTGATGGCATCGGTAAAGTAGTCGAAGTCCTGGTAGGTAAAGGGTTCACGCAACGATTCATATTTGGCGTTATTGACCATAACCACCAGAAAAAGCAAGGCCGTGGTAATCGTGAGCGCGAACCATGGCCTTTCCACTATGGCCAGGATGAGCCCATAGAGCGCGAAATAAATCCCCCCTTGCAGCACATGGGTAAAAAATGGGCGCTGCCAAAAAACCCGTATGCGAGGCCGGAGAACCCACTCCAGGGCATACTCGACAAGATACAACGCCGTACTTGAAGTGGATCACCCCGATGCCGCCGGGAGCCAGCCGCGTCAGCAACTGTGCAAAAAGGCGTTCGCCCCGCTGCACCGGAATATGCTGAAACACGATAAACGAATGGATGAAGTCGTAGGTGCCCTGTTGAGCACCAGGTTGCGGAAAGCACTTACGTGGTGATTCATTTTTGGCCTGAGCGCAGGTTCATCTGTTCCCGTACCGTCATGGCGCAATATCGGCTTCCCAGTTTTCGACCTGGAGATGCTCCACACGGGTGAACTCACGCAGATTTCTAGATACCAGGATCAGCCTGCGTGCGCTGGCCTGGCCCGCAATGAGGACGTCATACCCTCCAATTGGAGTGCCTTGCGCCGAAAGTATCGCCCGAATTTCCCCGGCTCGACGCGCATCGTCCTGATCGAACGGAACCACCTCGAAACGCAAGCCATCGACGATGGCTAAATTCCGCTCCACGCGGTGGCTCTTGAAAGCTCCAAAATACAACTCGTGCATCACGATGGACGACAAACCAATGTCCGCTGGCAGGTAGCGGCGAAGGCGTTGCGACACCAGCCCTGCCGGCTCGTTGAGCACCGCGATGATGGCGTTGGTGTCGAGCAGGAAGCGCATCAGGGGAAAAGTGCAGTCAACTCTTGCCGCTCCTGCGGAGCAGGTTGGGCCGCAACCGCCTGCACAAAGTCGGCATCCAAGGTGCCGGCAAGCGCATCTAGCCAAGCCCAGTCGGTCGGGATTGGCTCAAGAATCACCGCCTCGCCGTGCCGCCGGATACGCACCACTTCACCTTCGAACCGAAAGGCCTTGGGCAAACGCACCGCTTGCGATCTGCCAGACCAGAACACTTTTGCCGTTTCCATGGGGCCTCCATGCAATACATAGCAAAAAGATATGCCAAAAACCGAGTGACGTCAATTTACCCGCCTGTCGCAGTCCTCTTGCGCGGATGTTCTGTGCCGCGTTCATATCGGCATGCGCTTCATGCCCACAGTGCAGGCAGTGGAACACTGACCCTGACGCCATATTTCGTACCGCATATCCGGCAGGATATACGGTCGATATCGTCAGCGGTGGACATGGCCAGTTCTTTGAAACGCCAAACATCGAGACGCTGGCGGAAGCGATCGGCAGGAGATTGGACGGGCACCGTCAGGTTAACAAAAAAGCAGGAAATCTCCCGGCTCTGCCGGAGGGGCAGTAGATGTTTGATATATAGAAGATTCCATCGGAGAACCGATGTTGTGAGCCGCCAAGGACACCATGGAGGAGGTATTGAGCCTAAGGCAACAATTTCCGGGACATCGCCCTAAATGCCTGCCGAGCTTGATAGCCTTGTCCACACCCTTTCCGAGCCGCCCGCTGGGATCGCCTGGGCATGGGCCCTGGAGCGCAATGTGGCCGCTCCGCTGGAATCCCAGGTGCTACGCACCATCGCTGCCGTCCCAAAGCGTCTCCCGACACCAGGCGAGCTTTGGTTATGGTTCGCCGAGCCGCTTGCAACGCGGTCTAACGAATTCCTTCCACATCTGGACCTAGGCGAGCAGGCTCGAGTATTTCGCTTCCATGACGAGGCTAATCGCTGGACCTGCGCCGCCGCACGTGCCGGCCTACGGGCCCTGCTCGCCGGCATGCTGGGCGCGACCCCGCAGAGTCTGAGTTTTGTCTCTGGCCGCAAGGGCAAATTGCTCCTGCCATCGGCACCGATCCATTTCAACGTGAGCCACACGCGCGGCTTAGTGGCGATCGCTATTTCCGGCAGCCAAGTGGGCATTGATGTCGAACCTGTCCGCATGACGACGGATTTGATGGATATCGCCCGCCTCGCCTTCGCGCCCGAGATGCAGGCAGCGTTGCACGACTGCCGAGACGAGACCCTGCAGGCGAGGATGTTTTTCCGTTTCTGGACGTTAGGGGAGGCCTACATTAAGGCGACCGGCGAAGGCATATCTCAAGGGCTAGCAAGCTTTATCTTCGAACGCGACGCTGCGAAACTGGCCCGTGCCAGCCCCGGCTGGGGTCCTGCGTCGCGTTGGCGTTTTCACGCAGGTGCACCGGGAGACCGGTAAGGAGTGGGGGGTGCAAGTCCACTACGATGAAGGAGTGGCGACCCACATCGGCCTCGAGCCGTGCGCCGGCGTCCGTGAGGACGTCGGCGAAGCGCCGTTAGGGGTAGGTACAAGCTGTATCCTTGTCGAAAGACCGTGGGACAACCCCATCGTTTCGACCTCCAATAGCTTGGGATGCAGTGTCCTCGGATAGCAGCAACACGTTCGGACAGCACGTTGGTATCCAACAGGAACATCAGGCGAAGTCTGCCGGACGGAGGTGGATGCTTACCTTCGGCACCGTAAATTCCTCGCTGTCAGGCAGGGCAAGCGCATCCGCGATATTGCATCGCTGTCCGGTGATTCGCTGATATTCCTCGATACTCAGCAGAACATGAGACGGAAGCCCTCGGTCCGTGATGAATACTGGCCCGCGTTTTGCTGCCCGTTTGGCTTCACTCGCTTTTTGGTTGAACTCGCGGCTAGATAGGGTGGTGATGGTCATGGAATCTCCCCATGTCGGAATCACGTAGATAGGTTACTAGGTTGGTGCGTGGAATGCAAAAACGGTGTGCCCGGTGCGTTGCCCGAAAAATCGGCACCACCGCTGTAAGATCACTATATGTGTCAATCAGCGTCGTCAGCTGAACAGCCATCAGCGCCTAAAATTGAACACATGACGGAAGGCCTACCGATATCCTAGCAAGTTATTATTATTTCAGAAACACGGGGGGCTGGCTATTAGTCAATGTGGTCAATTACGATGCTGATTTCGCCCCGAAACTGTTCAATCACTGGCGCTGTTTGACATCCTCAAGTCGGGGAAACCGTTTAACCCCAAATTGGGAGTTGCATAATGCCGTCCAAGACGGTATCTGACACTGGGGGTCCTTAGAGATCATGGCCAGCCATAGGACAGTTTGTCGAAGAGGCAGCATGGGAGCATACTCAGCACAGAAATATGATGTTGCAGAGGCACTGATGAAACTCCCTGGCTCGGAACATGCGTATATAGACGACCAAAAGCTGGTCGGGTATTGCCTGAATCCTGAGCATCCAGAAGGACGGCATAAAGCGCGGGTGTTTTACTCTGCCTTGGGCCTCAGCCAAAGCGATTGGCCTCTACTCAAAGAGGCACTGCTTCATGCGGTAGAGCATGAGACCGTTGAGGTGGCGGGAGGAAAAAATTATGGCAACAATGTACTTGTTGGATTTTGTGATGTGCCTTAGCGACAAGTCCGCTACGGTAAGGTCTGTTTGGATTGTTCGGCAGATGGAGGAATTTCCTCGTTTAGTCAGTTGTTATGTGCACAAATCGGCACTCTGGGGTGATTGATGAAGGTTCTGGATGTGGTGGCGCTAGTGCGGGAGGACCCACAAAACGGTTTGCACCGTGGACAGGTGGGTACCATTGTCGAAACGATTGCGCCGGGGCAATACTTGGTGGAATTCGCCAACCTTAATGGGGAGGCATATGCGTTCTTGGGACTTCCAGAACACGACTTATTGAGATTGCATCACCAGCCGACGCTAAAAGTCGCCTAAAACATTCATTATTTTTGGAGCCGGTGCATGCGCCTTCTCATGATCAAACAGGCTGCGCTACCAAAAGAAACGCGCCTCCCAGGTGGTTGTTGGACTGCCAGGCTGGCGAGAGGCATCATCGATTCGAGAGGCTGCAAACAATGGGACCGGGTGGGAATGCCTACCAGCAAGCCGCAAGATATGTCGGCTGACTGGTATGCCATCCCTGAAGAATATGCAGATCATACACTGGTATCACTTGACCACCTGTGGGCAGAGTGTCCGATGAATTCTGCTGGGATGCCCGTCCCCCCGCTTTGGGAGTCTGTG
>JAJXTL010000177.1 GCA_021783855.1 Pseudomonadota bacterium | reverse complement strand
AAGGACACCCTGGAAAAACTGCCCACCTGTCCCATCAGCAAAATCGACGAACTTCTGCCCTTCCCGAAAAAAGAAAACAAAGAAGACGGCTGAAGGCAACGTGGGTCCGTTGAACGCTTACCGACGATCTCGGGTGAAACCGTGCTTTGCAGATCCCAATATGTGGTTCTCTCAACATCCTCGATGGTTGGTATCGAGACGCCCAGATAATAGGCGATAGCGCCACGATCCGTCATCCCTGAACGTAATAGGTTGGAGATGGCGGCCAAGCGCAGTGGTTTGAGAGCCACCCCGACTATTGCGGCCACTTTCTGGTTCAATGTTGCGCATGAGTAAGAGAAAAGCGGTTCATCTGGCCCAATATAGCCACTCTCCGCGTACTCTGGCCGGTACTGGCAAACAATCTGTTCGGTAAGTGGATCAAGGGGCATCCAGTCACCGTGGAATTTCGCCTGCAAGCTTCCATCTTGACGATGGAACTGGTTAAGTTTGAGCGTGCAACTATGGGTAATCGTTTGTGCGTACATCGCTAGGAATAGCCCGGCAATACTAACCTGTAGATCGGGGTGCTTAGCCAGACGGGCAATTGCATTCTTGGCATCCACCAGCGAAGCGACCATTGCCCCCGAGTGACGTGGCGCATTCCGGGGTCGCGGAATCTTGGCCAACATTGGTACACGGCCATGCAAGAAATTTAAGAATGTCCAGGCGCGCTGTGCAGCATGGCGATTCATATTGACGATGTAATCATCCAAATGGCGAGGTGCAACGTTGGCCCAACGGGTTACGCCGCACTGAGCCAGAAACTCGCAGAACCGCCTGGCATCTTCCAGGCGGCGGCTCGCCGTTTGTGGATCGTAATCGTGCCCACGTTCGACCTTCAAGTTCGCACGCAGCTTACTCGCCTCGGCATACATTCCCAGAGCCTTCTCAAATTCAGGCGGCAGTTCCACTGCGGTTTTTTCAGGCTTCGGAGCCTTCTCCGGGACTTTTGGCTGTGTGATCTCGGCGATAGGCTGAGCGAGCAAGTCGCGCACTGGAGAAGATTCCGGCAATGCATCCAGGAAGTGGTTGATCTGCCTGTTTGTGAAGGGCGTCGCTCCGTTGAAGAACTTTTTTTTATCCAAGTGGCCCGCTGCTGTCGCTGACAGAACCAACTTGGCAAGATCAACCCGGTGCTGATGGGCCTTGTCACTTCGTCGATCGCTCTGCCGATAGGGGGTTATTGTCGCCAAAATATCCAAGACGTATGGATGGCGCTGACGCTGCCAGCATTCCTCCGGCAGCCCCCCACATAGAGCCTTTTCAAGACTGACGCAATTATGGCGTCGGCCATCGTTGGTTGCCCGGCTGCTGACTTTGCCGTAGCAAACGTAGCATCTACGTGGATGACATTGCCGGTCTGACATTGCGACTTAGTTCCTTGGCTTTGCGTATGGAAAGAGAACGCCGGATGGGCCGGTATCCTCATCAGGATTGACCACTGGCTTAAGAGGTGCTTTACTGCTGTCCTTCGTCGCATCGCCTCTTTTGGTGGGAACTCGGGTAGCTTGAGGAATTACCGGCGCGGCCTGCAGAACCGTGGCTGACTCCTCTGTCCTTTCAGCACGAAGAACGACGGCATGTCGAGGCAATGCCAGAGTCGGGTCTAGCGACTCGCCTTCTTCCAACTCGATGGTGATGTTGTAAAGATCGTTCGGCAGGCATTGCAGCACGTTACAGGCAGCATTGATGAATTTCAAGTCAAACGCCGGGGCTGAATCTTTTTCGTAACGCGAAGCGTGCGAACTGGAAATTGGGAACCCGGCCGCCGTCATGCGACGGCCGAATTCGCTTGCGCTATTGATCTGCCTCTCGCGTATCAGCACGGCAATTCGATTAGTGAGGGTGATTTTCATCTCAGATTCCTTCGGTCATCATGGCGGCGGCGCGAGCAAAGTTGTTGACGCCCTGTCGAATCGTGTCGCCTACGAGTTGTGGGTCTTGGTGGTAGTAAGTGCCCAAGGTGGTGCTTAGGTGCTCATGTCCTAGCTGTTCCTGCAAGGCTTCTGGCCCAATGATAGGCGCCATCTGCGTTGCATAAGTGTGGCGAAGGATGTGTGGAGTTACCCTGACCGAGATGCCTGCAGCAGCAACCATTTTCGTCAGCATCCTGCGGACTTGTTCGGTACATAGCTTCTGTCCACGTTCAGACAGAAAGAGCAGATTGAAGTCTTCTGTTTCCTTGGTTAGGAACCCAGTCCGTACTTTGTCCTGATACCACTCCATCAAATCCTTGATGAGCGGGTTGTAGAGCCTGACGACCCTAGTCTTGTGACATTTTCCCTTAATTACGGTCAGCAAGGCAAAGTTACCGAAATGGAGATAGGCGGCATCGGGTGCAAAGTTATGAATGGTCAAATTGACCAATTCATCAACTCGCAACCCTGTCATCAGCAACAGCATGGTGATGACCTTGTCACGCATCAAGGTCTTGTAAGCCTTGCTACTGATTTGCTTAGCCAGTTTGATCTGCACGTCGAACTCCTGGATAAGCATCTGGCACTCTTCAGCGGAAAGTGTTTTGATGATTTTCTTGCAAGATTTTCCTTTGCGCTTGATCGCGATGGAGTTCTCTTTGTTGACGAACATCTGCGGCTGGATGCCGAACCGCTGATGGATTTCGTTACAAAGGCCGCGGTCACTCAACAACATGTTTTGTAGCTGGCGCAGGTAGGTCAGGTAAGTTGACTGCCTTCCATACCCAATGTCGTCCTGGAGGACTTTGTGACTGATGAACTCATCGACATGACGAGGCAACCACCCCCACGGGGGAAGTTTGACGAAGTTAAGGAAACCACGAACTGCACCCATACCAAGCTCAATTGTGCCCTCAGCATACGACGCACCACCTCGCATGCGCCGCTCGAACATCGTCAGAAGCATTTCGGTCATCTCACGCTCGGCGTGAGTCAGACCAGCGCTATCAGCACCATGAAGCCCGTCACGGTCAAGGACTTCGATGTTCCCTGACATATTCACGTTGCCGATTGTGACGATATTTGTCTTCATGGTGTTAATTATTGCATATTGCGCAATGTTTCGCAAGTATACGCAACGCTAAGCTTGAAAAATTGAGTCTAGTGGGTGTAACCTCGTCTTGGCATGGGAAATCAAGAGGTTCCAGAAAGCCCAAAGAAGGAGAAGCTACGGGCTTGGTGAAATTACCATGTATACGCATATTTTTTGCGTATAACGGAGAATAAAAGAGGGTAAATGTTGTAATAAAAAAACCCGACAAGATCAACGGGGGGGGATCTTGACGGGTGCAAAGCTTGCGACGAAGCAGTTTTTTCAGCCGTCTTTCAGAACCCCTTGCCGAATTCCACCCAGGCGCGGGAGGAAGAGGCTGCGGGGACGAGCTGCGTGGAATTGGTTCGGAAGGCGAGATAGGTCTTCATTTTCCAGCCTTTCGCGCCTTCCCAGTTGAGGCCGACGCCTCCACCGGAGAGCGTCGCCGCGTTGGTCCCGGCCACCCACGGATTCCGGTTCACCGTCACCCGCTCCGAATCATAAAAGGCGATCGCCTGCCAGTTGCCGTGATATCGGGCGATTTCGCGGCGAAATTCCAGCGTGCCGAGATACCCTTCGTCGCCAGAGAGCACGCCCATGTCGTAAGCGCGCACCGTGTACGGGCCGCCCGCCACCATCTGCTGCGAAGGATCCAGGTTCTGGTTCGACCACTGACCGGTGAATGCGAAATACAGCACGTTGTTCGCCCCGAGTCCCTGCAGGCGCGCATAATTGAGATTCCATTTCGCAAAGCCCCCGGCGGTGCGCGCGGTGGCCGCATCCGCAGCGCCTGCCGCGGCATCGTCGAAGGAGACCCGCCCCGAAGTCCCGGCCAGACTCCAGGTGTCGATCCCGGCAAGATGACGGTGATCCCCCGAGAGCGTCGCGGTCCAGTCGTCCAGATGCCGGTCGGTGCGGATCGAAGCCGCATCGATGTGGTCCTGAAGCTTCAGCCGGTCATACTGGATCTGTCCGTACAGGTTGTATTTGCGGCTGCGGATGAAGGGATGGCGGCTCCACAGGCTGCCCACCTGCGCCGTGCCGTGGCCGTTCAGGTTCGAAAGCGCATCTCCCAGGATGTAATGCAGCGCTGAATACGCTGCCCCCGCGGTCGTGCCGTAGCCGTTCAGCACCGACTCGTACGACAGACGCCCGTAATTCATCCCGGAGCCGGTGGAAAGCCCGTTCACGCTCAGCGTGTCGCCATGATGCAGCAGGTTGAAAAAGCTCACCGCGCCTCCTGCGCGAACCCGCCCCGTGTACGCGTTGCCGTAATTGTCCAGCGTCACGTTCCCGATTGCGGCAGGGCCGGGCTCGGCCTGCACCACGAGATCCGAAGTCCCCACCGCTTCCCCGGGCAGCAAGGTCGCGCTCACCGCCACCCCGGGAATGTCCGACAGCAGCAGCAGCGCGTGGTCCATCGATTGCTGCTCGATCACTTTTCCGCTCGCAAGCGGCGAGAGCGTCGATTGCAGCAGAGAATCCTCCACCTTGCTGCGGTTCTGCAGCTTCACCTTGCCGTAATTCGCCTCGATCACCTCGATCGTCACTTCCCCGTCGCGGATGGTCTGCGCAGGAATGATGGCGCGCGCGAGCGGATAGCCGTGCGCATGGTAGTAATCGGTGATCTTCGATGCGAAGCCTTCCAGATCGGTGAGGGTGAGATTCTTCCCTTCCGCATCGGCAACCAGCGCATGCAGGGTCGCGGCATCGAACTTGGTGTTGCCGGTGATGTTGATCTTCTTCACCTGAAACGACATGGTCGAAGGTATCTTTTCTCCCGATGGCTTCTGCAATCTCAGCCCGGTTTGGTTCCCCGATGGCGCAGGCGCAAGCGAGGGATTGATCTGCTGCAGGATCGATCCCGCGCCGGGCACCGCCGCATGGACGTAAAACGGCATGACCAGCAGCAGCGCCGCCATCGGTCTGATTTTATTCTTCATTTCTTCCTCAATTGATGGAGTTTCCGGGCAGGTTCACCCCGCCGCCGATGATGGTGAGTTGCGGTCCCTGATTGCCGATGGTCGTGGTGGTCTTGGTGTCGGTGACGTTGCCCAGACTGTCGGTCTGGATCAGGACATTGCCGCTCGGCACAGTGCCGCCCGCCGCCGAAGGACCGTTCACCTGGATGGTCGGGGAAGGATTGGGCGCCTGGGTAGAGAAGCTTTCCTGGGTGGAGAGAATGGAACTATTCTGCAGCGCGCCCGCCACCACGGTAAGATCAAGCGCATTGGCCGCATCCTGGACGAAAACATAGTTATGGGCGGAAAGGCCGCTTCCATCGATGGAATACTGACCCGGAGTGCTGGCCGAAGTCGCATTGGTGGTCCAGACGAGATTGCCGGTAGCAGAATTGGCAAGATTGTCACCGGGAACGAATCCCGTCACCGTGCCGGTGAGACCGGCTGGAGTCTGACCCTGGAAAGAACTGGCTGGAGTCGCCTTGTAGATCAAGGTCGCGGGCGTGATG
>JAJXTL010000176.1 GCA_021783855.1 Pseudomonadota bacterium | reverse complement strand
AACGTGGCGCTGTGTTCGATGGACGATGAAAAGCTGTATGGCAAAGAGCTATTCGTCATCACCTTCTCGGAAGCAGTTAAGCGCGGCCTGTTGGTGGACTACAAAGTGATCGTGCTGGCCGTGGAAGAAACGCACGTCAACCGCCGTATTCAGAACTTGTTGAAAGACCCGAACAACCAGCTCAAGGTGGACGATGCCGCCAAGATTATCGGCTGCTGGAAGGCATTATCCAAACAAGGACTGGCAGACGACCTCGTGGGTGATGATGCCGCCATGCAACGCGCCGTCGCCTTCTGCCAGGTGATTGAGATTGCCAAAGGCGGCAAGACGCATAAGGTTAGCTCAATACAAATCGCTGACATGTTTCAAGCCGTAGTCAAAGCTTACCAGGAGACAGAAGAGTTCGAGCAAGTCGCCCGCCTTACCTGCGAAGCTAGACATGTGGACGGCAGCATGAATGCCGGTCAAAAGGAAGCCAAGCTTGACTGGCTCAAAGCCGAAGTGCCAGACAACACCTGCCGTATTCTGTCCAATGTGCGCTGCCTGTCCGAAGGGGTGGACGTGCCTGCCTTGGATGCTGTGCTATTCCTGACCCCGCGCAATTCACAAGTGGACGTGGTGCAATCCGTTGGACGTGTCATGCGTAACGCTCCCGGCAAGAAACGCGGCTATGTCATTCTGCCGGTCGTCATCCCGGCTGGCGTGGAGCCGCATGAAGCATTGAACGACAATCAGACCTACAAGGTGGTGTGGCAAGTGCTGCAAGCCTTGCGCTCACACGATGACCGTTTTGATGCGATGGTGAACAAGCTGGACTTGATAGGCCGCGACACCAGCAAGATGGAAGTCATCGCCATCACCGACAAAATCCAGAAAAAGCAGAACAAAGCTCCCAAGGGCAAGACCAACGGCGATGCTGGCAAGGGAGGCTTCGCAATTGGCACAGCACCCAAAAAACCTGCGCCGATACAAGATACCTTGCAATTCGAGATTGGCGAGATCGAGCGCGCCATTTATGCCAAGCTGGTGCAGAAAGTAGGCAATCGCCACCACTGGGAAGACTGGGCAAACGACATCGCCAAGATTGCCCGCACCCATATAGACCGCATCACCGCCATTCTGGAAAATCCAGACCATACCAAAGAACGAGAAGCTTTCGCTGCCTTTGCCGCCGAGCTGCGCAACGACCTGAACGACAGCATCAGCGATGGCGAAATCATCGAAATGCTGGCGCAGCACCTCATCACCAAGCCGGTGTTCGACGCGCTGTTTGAAGGCTACAGCTTCGCCCAGCACAACCCTATGTCGCAGGCGATGCAAGCCGTGCTGGATATTCTGCAAGAGCATAATTTGAACAAGGAAGCCGACACGCTGCAATCGTTCTACGACAGCGTGAAGATGCGCGCCGAGGGCATCGAGAACGCCACCGGCAAGCAGAAGATCGTGGTGGAACTGTACGACAAATTCTTCCGCAACGCTTTCCCCAAAATGACCGAGCGGCTGGGCATCGTTTATACGCCAGTGGAAGTGGTGGACTTCATCATCCACAGCGTCAACCACATCCTGCAAACAGAATTCGGGCAGACGCTGGGCAGCAAGGGCGTGCATATCCTAGACCCGTTTACTGGCACGGGCACTTTTATCACCCGCCTGCTGCAAAGCGGGTTGATTACTCCCGAGCAACTGCCCTACAAATACCAGAACGAAATCCACGCCAACGAGATCGTGCTGCTGGCCTACTACATCGCCGCGATCAATATCGAAGCGGTATACCACAGCATTGTTGGCGGCAACTACCAGCCTTTTGAAGGCATTTGTCTCACCGACACATTCCAGCTCTACGAGAAAGAGGACTTGGTGGATGCGCTGCTGGAGAAGAACAGCGCACGCCGCAAGCGGCAGAAAAAGCTGGATATTCGGGTCATCATGGGCAATCCACCATATTCGGCTGGTCAGGAAAGCGCGAATGATAATAACCAGAACATCACATACTCACATTTAGATCAACGCATCCGAACGACGTATGCTGAACGCTCCACTGCTACGCTTAAAAATGCACTGTATGACAGCTACATCCGCGCTATCCGCTGGGCTTCCGACCGCATAGGCAATAGCGGAATAATTGGCTTCGTTACTAATGCCGGGTGGGTGGAAGCCAATACTGGGGATGGTTTGCGTAAGTCATTGGTAGAGGAGTTTTCCAATATCTATGTATTTCACTTGCGCGGCAATGCCCGCACTGCTGGTGAACTACGTCGCAAAGAAAAAGACAACGTGTTTGGCATGGGTAGCCGTGCCCCGATTGCTATTTCCATGCTGGTGAAAAATCCTGATGCCAAGCAGCACGGCCAAATTCATTTTCACGACATCGGTGACTACCTGACCCGCGAAGAGAAGTTAGAGAAAATCAGTAGTTTTACCAGCATTGCGGGTATAGCTGGTGCCAACGGCTGGAAACCTATTGCCCCAGATGCACATGGCGACTGGTTAAACCAGCGCGATAACAGTTTCAATGACTTCATTGTTCTGGGTGACAAAAAAGGCGACGCACCAAAGCTGTTTGAGAACTATTCAAGAGGGATAGATACAAGCAAAGACGCATGGTGCTACAACTTTGCAAGGGAGAAGGTATCTGAAAACATTAAGACGAGCATCAACTTCTACAATTCCGAACTCGACCGATATAGGCAAGTCTGCGCCCAAACTTCCAAAGATTGCGCCCCAGCACTCGATCAGTTTTTGGATTTCGATTCGACAAAAATTAGTTGGGGTAGAGCGTTAATTAATGATTTATCACGAGGAAAATCTCTTATATTCGACAAGAAGTCCTTGTTTGGTGCCCTATATAGGCCATTCACCAAAACATGGATGTACTTCAACAGGCGATTAAATAACATGGTGTACCAAATGCCCCGCATTTTCCCGAATATGGCTACGGAGAATCGGGTGATCCAAATTAATGCGAATTATTCAGGATATGGCTTTATCGGATTGATAGCAGATACCTTGCCAGATTTGCATTGTAACGGCGACTCGCAATGTTTCCCGTTGTATCTTTACGATGAACCGGATTCTGATTCCACGACAACAGAATCACATAATGCTGACCTGTTCGCCGCACCAGAAATGAAAGAAGGAAGGCAACGCCGGGATGCTCTCACCGATGAAGGGTTAGCGCATTTTCAGCAAGCCTATCCGGGCGAAGAAATCAGCAAGGAAGATATCTTCTATTACGTCTATGGCCTGCTGCATTCGCCGGACTACCGCGAACGCTACGCCGACAACCTAAGCAAAGAGCTGCCGCGCATCCCTCGCGTGAAAACTGCGGCTGACTTCTGGGCATTTTCACAGGCCGGGCGCAAGCTGTCCGAGCTACACCTGAACTACGAAACGGTAGAGCCTTATCCGCTCAAGATCGAGAGCAGCGGCAAGCTGTCCGACACAGACTACCGCGTGGAGAAAATGAAGTACGGCAAATCCGGCAAGGACAAAGACCTCACCACACTGCACTACAACAACAAGATCACCCTGACCGGCATCCCGCTCGAAGCCTACGACTACATCGTGAACGGCAAGCCCGCGCTGGATTGGGTGGTGGAGCGCCAATGCGTCAAGACCGACAAGGACAGCGGTATCGTTAACGATTCGAACGATTGGGCAATTGAAACGGTGGGCAATCCGAAATATCCGCTGGAATTGTTCCAGCGCGTCGTGACAGTGAGCTTGGAAACGATGAAGATTGTTAAGGCGCTGCCTAAACTGGATATTTAGATTTGACCTTCCGAAAGAAGTTGCGAGCGTCAGCCGAACATCGGACGCTGTTTGTCAGATCAAGTCTGAGCTACTACGCGTTAGACAATTTCTATTACATATTTTCGGTCTTCATATCCCCGAACCTCAGCCACCTCATCAATAACCCGCCCCGTGGCTGTTCGCTTGATTGAAACAATCGTATTGATCGCTTCACTGATCAACTCCGGCTGCGCGCGTGCGCCGGACTCTTCAATCAGCATTGCAATGCGATGAAGTGCTGCATTGCAATCGTTTGCATGCACGGTTCCAAGGCCGCCAGGATGACCCGTATTCCACGCCTTTAACAATGCCAGCGCTGCCGAATCGCGCACCTCGCCAACCACGATCCGATCAGGGCGTAGGCGCATAGTTGCCCGCAATAATTGCTGCATGCCGGTTTCGCCGTTGGTCAGGAGCTGCACGGTATTTTTGGCAGAGCATTGCAATTCCGCAACATCTTCAATCATTACAATTCTTGATTCTTCGTCTGCTTCCGCGATCTCTTTCAAGATCGCGTTTGCAAACGTGGTTTTGCCCGTTCCCGTTCCGCCCGAGATCAGAATATTCCGCTTTTGGCGAATAGCGCTTATGACCGCTTCATAGCGTTGCTGATTCAGCATGCCCCTTTCGACATAATCAAGCAGTGAAAAAATCAGCTTTGCTTTTTTCCGGATAGTGAAAGTAGGTGCAGCGACCAGCGGCGGGATCAGGGCTTCAAAGCGACAGCCAAAAACCGGCAATTCGCATTCGAGAATCGGATTATCGATAGATACGACACGATTCAACATCGCAGCGGAACAGCCGATGATGCTCATGGACTGGATCGGATCAATGTTGCTGATCCGCTTCATACCTTCGCCGCCCGCAAAATCAGCCCACAACGTCAGGTCTGGATTAGCCATGATCTCAACAACGCTATCATTGTTGAGCAGTGACAAGATCGTATCGCCCAAAGCCCTCCGTAGGGCTTCGGCTTGTCTATCGTGCGACTGTCCCGCTGCCGTACTCATCTCATTTCCCCTTCGCTGGCTGAAGCAGGGATTGCTGAGACTGGCGCCCGGCAATCATATCGCTTAGCTGTTTTTGCGCGGCTGCAACGGTATCGCCGTCGTGCGAATACTGGATGGCTTCACCAAGCTGCACACCGCCGAACAGGATAAGGCCAGCGATCAGTGAAATGACAGCGACAGAGGTATATGACACCAGGTCGCCCACCATTTCTTTGAATTCGCGCGCAACCTGTTCTGCCGACACGATTTGCCCGGCTTGCTTGAATTTCAAGTTTAGTGATTCAGCAACGGACTTGCGGACGGCAGCGGCAACAACTTCATTATCCACGGCAACCGCAGGCTTTTGAGGCGCGTTCGCCATTGCTTCAGTGACGGCTTTCACTATTTCCTGGGTATCAACCTGCACTTCCGATTTGCCGCGATCCATGGTTGCGTCTGCAAGCGATTTTGCAGCATCATCGATTGCCTGCAAATGAATAGCCATGCTTTCAAAACGTGGAAATTTTGCCCACCCCCACAAAACAACCCCCCAAAGCGGGTCGTCAGGATGCAAGGACATGGCTGCGCCGATAGAATCGATTTCCGCCATTTCAGCGCTGGTAAGCTCTCTGCCACCTACCAGGCGCTTGATTACTTCGTCTTTGATTGACATCTTATTTGCCTACCATTTCTGCGACTGAAAGCGCTGCGGCGGCGCGACCGGCGAAAGCGCGAAGACCGATCAAGTCGCCCAT
>JAJXTL010000175.1 GCA_021783855.1 Pseudomonadota bacterium | reverse complement strand
CACTGATTGACACCCCCCGTCACACCTGTTCAGCGCACAGAGAGGTGGCTGATGAGTCGGGGAATGTTATACAGCGGATGACTGTCTGCCAGTTCACATCGCTGTCAGGAAGCACTTTTTCAAAATGACCTTCAGGTATAATTCGCCACCCTGCCAAGCCTGCCCCTGGACAGCACATCCACCGCCATGATCATCCAATGGTAAATGGCGGACTCACTGCTTGAGCTCCAAATGGCGCTGTGCGCACTGCCAGAGCAAGTTGTACAGCCGCCAGACCAGACGAGCAAAGAAAGTCACCGGCCACGAAGGCGCCTCCGCTAATTGCCGCCTGCCTATCACCGGTCGGCACGTCGCAACATCGAACAACTGAAGTCCTCTAGCGCCGCTCCACCCACCATAACATGACTGCACCGATCAACAGGAACAGGCCCGTCATCGCGGTGGCGCTGAGCAGCGGATACCAGTCATTGAGCGCGCCCAGGCTGGCGACCAGTCGTCCGGTAAAGTGAAATACCAGCCCCAGCACGATACCCATGAACACCATCCCGCTCACGCCGCCTGAGCGCCGCTGATAGGAGGCAAACGGCAGCGCCAGCACCATCATCACGAGCAGCGCAAACGGATAGACCAGCTTGTTCCACATCGCAATTTCATAGCGCGCACTCCGTTGCTTATTCTCTTTCAGGTGAGCGGCATATTTGTACAAATCATAGGCAGACATTTGTTCCGGCACCACCAGCATCACGCTCAAAATACCCGGCGTCAGGGCGGAAGGCCACTCCTGAGTCTGCGCGGACTGAATGGTGACCCCGGACTTGACAAAGCTGGTCTGAAGCACCTCCCCCAACATCCATTTTCCCGGCTGAACATAGCTTGCGCGCTTGGCACTGACTATCGTTTGCAAATGGAAAGTTTGATCGAAATTGTAAATATCGATGTCCGACAAACTGGTGTCCGGCATCACGCTTTTGACGTTCACAAAACTGTGATCATCCTTGACCCAGACACCGGAGCGAAATGCCTGCAAGGAAACCTGGGAATTCATTGCCTGGAGACGCAGTTTCTGCGCCATGCGTTCGGAAGGCGGCGCCAGCAGCTCGCCACAGAGAAAACTGATGATAATCATGGGTAACGCGATTTTGCACAGCGCAACCAGCATCTGCGCAGTTGAGGCGCCCGAAGCGCGATAGATCGTCAGCTCTGAACGTGACGCCATTTGCACCAGCGCCAGGATAGTGCCGACCAGCACCGCTACCGGAAACAACTCGTAAATATGGCCCGGGATGGTCAATATCACGAAAAGCAGCACGTAGCCCAGGCTGTATTTTCCATACCCCATCACGCTCAACTCATGAATAAAATCGAGAAAAGCGAACAGCATGAGAAGCGCGGTAAACACCAGCGCTATGCTTGCATATATTTCCCTGGCCAAATAACGATTCAGCAAATTCATTTATTGAACACCCTGCGCCACGAAAACAGCGTCATACGCTTATAGAACAGCAACGCCGCAACCAGCAGCATCAATGCATGGATACCCCACAATCCGATGCCCGGAGATAATTTTCCCTGCCCTACCCACGCATTGGTCACACTGATCATGTTGCTGTACAGCATGTACAACACCAGCGCCAGAACCAGATTAAACGAACGCCCCGCGCGCGGATTGACATAACTCAGCGCGACAGCCAGCAAGGAGAGTACGGCAGCGCTGATCGGCAGTCCGAGACGCCATTCCAGCTCGGACAAATTCCAGGTGGTAGGATGACGCCACAGCGCCGGAGTGTTCAGCGTGCGTACATTCGGCAGCTCCTGTTTGGTTGGCGCGCTGTCAATGCGCATCGCATAACGTTCAAAATCCACGATGCGATAGTCACGTTGCCCCGGGATACCCTCATAGCGCGTACCGTTCAACAGCACCAGAAAACGGTCGCCATTCGGCATGGTTTCCTGCACACCGTGACGCGCCACCATGGTACCCAGCTGGCTGTTTTGTATGGAGCGCACGAAGACATTGCCGATGAGGCCGGATTTCGTGTCGACACTCTCGACAAAGTATACTCTGTCTGCCTGAGCCGACTCGTGAAACGTACCCGGCGTCACCGTCGTCACCTCATCGCGACTGTCCAGTTTATTCCTGTACTCATCGGATTTGCGCAGCGCCCAGGGCGAGAGCACCAGGCTCAGCAGCGCAATCACCATCACTACCGGCATGGCATACCATAGCACCGGACGTATCCAGCGCGTCAACCCGATTCCGGCAGTAAACCACACCACCATTTCGCTATCCCGGTAGCAGCGCGACAGCGTCAGCAAAATTGAAATGAACAAACTCAGGGACAGCAGCACCGGCAGATAATTGAGCGCGCTGAAACCCAGCAGCGCCAGCACTCCGTCCACCGCGAGTTTGCCGCCGACCGCATCGCTCAAAAAACGGATCAGCTGACTGATCACCACAATGCCCAGCAGAGTTGCAAATACCAGAAAGCCGTTGCCGACAAACTCCATCACCAGGGCACGATGAAACAGGCCCGCGCGAAACAACTTTGACTTTATATGGCTAGTTTGCGGATAATCGGGCATCGGAACGTAAATTAAATTAGGGAGCAACGCATGGAATTTAGCATAAAACAAAGCAGCCCGGAAAATCAGCGTAGCGCTTGCGTGGTTTTAGGCATCTTTGAGGGCGGACAATTGGCCCCTGCCGCACACGCGCTTGACCAGAGCGTCAACCATCAATTGAGCGATTTGATCGCACGCGGCGACATGACGGGCAAGTCAGGCAGCACCGTGATGATACATTCATTATCCGGCGTCACCACCGAGCGAGTGTTGCTGGTGGGATTGGGCAAACCTGACGAATTCAACGCGAAACAATTTCTCGACATGCTGCGCACAACCTTTGCCGCACTGCACAAGACCATCTGCAAGGACGCGGCGCTTTACTTCACCGACCTGCCCGTCAAAGATCGCGATGAAAGCTGGAAAATCAACCAGATCGTGCTGACAGCCGCGGAATCAGCCTACCGCACAGATGGGCTCAAGAGCAAACCTGCCGACAAGCCAGTCTTGCGCAAAATCCTGCTGGGCTCTGCAAAAAAACCGGACAGTGCCGCTCAAGCCGCGCTGCATCAAGCCTCCGCCATCGCGCACGGTATGAAACTGGCCAAAGACCTGGGCAATCTGCCCGGCAACATCTGCACGCCGAGCTATCTGGCAGAACAAGCCAATAAGCTGGCCGGGGAACACAAACTCAAGGCGACCATCCTCGAAGAGAAGGACATGGAAAAACTGGGCATGCACTCGCTGTTATCCGTCACGCGTGGCAGTCGTCAACCCGCCAAGCTGATCACGCTGGAATATCGCGGTGGAGAAAAGAAGCAGAAACCGGTCGTGCTGGTCGGCAAGGGACTCACCTTCGACTCCGGCGGTATTTCGCTCAAACCCGGCGCCGACATGGACGAAATGAAGTATGACATGTGCGGCGCGGCAAGCGTGCTGGGCACCATGCTGGCGGTTGCCGAAATGGGATTAAAACTCAACGTTGTCGCGGTCATTCCAAGCAGCGAAAACATGCCGGACGGCGCGGCCAGCAAGCCCGGCGACATCGTCAAAAGCATGGCGGGTCTCACCATCGAGATACTCAACACCGATGCCGAGGGTCGCCTGATTCTGTGCGACGCACTGACCTATGCCGCGCGCTTCGAACCGGACACCGTGATAGACATCGCAACGCTCACCGGCGCCTGCGTAATCGCTCTGGGCGGCGTCGCCAGCGGACTGTTCAGCAATCAGGACACCTTGGCCCGCGAGCTGCTCGATGCAGGGGAATATGCGAATGATAAAGCCTGGCAAATGCCGCTGTGGGATGACTATCAGCAGCAACTCGACAGCAATTTCGCCGACATGCAGAACATCGGCGGACGCGCTGCCGGCAGCGTGACAGCCGCCTGTTTCCTGTCGCGTTTCACCAAGGACTACCGCTGGGCGCATCTGGATATCGCAGGTACTGCATGGAAATCCGGCAAGGAAAAAGGCTCGACCGGTCGCCCCGTGCCCCTGCTCACGCAGTATCTTATTAACCGGGTGAATAACACAAAATAAGTTGCAGGATACGCTGACGAAGAAAGCGCATCGCTGTAAACGATGCGGTTCATATCTCACCGCATCCCACGGCAGATTGCGAAATGGAATAACATGACCAAGGTCGATTTCTACACCGGCACAGCCGACAAGCTGCGCACCGCCTGCCAACTGAGCCATAAAGCCATGCAACACGGACTGCGTACGGTCATCAGCCTGCCCGATGCCGCAAGCTGTGATGCCTTGGACAAACTGCTGTGGCAATACCCCGACACCGCTTTCATCCCGCACGCCCATTGCAATTACACTGATGTTGATCAAGAGTCTGCCCTGAATCCTGAGATTGTCGAAGGATCGAAGTGGCCTGTTGTCTTGAGCCACGACAACGACAAGTTCCCACATTACGACCTGCTGATCAGTCTGCATGACGAGTGCATGCCGTTTTTCAGCCGCTTTGAGCGGGTCGCCGAAATTGTCGGTACAAGTGAAAATGAAAGCCGACAGGGGCGGGAACGCTTCAAATTTTATCGCGATCGCGGCTACGAACTGCGCCACTTCGATCTGGCACGGGAGAATCAGCCGTGAACACCATGAACGAACTCGATGAACTACCCCTGCTGACCGAAGTCGCAGACGATTCGGAAGCGCCCGCGCTGCCGATACTCACGGAAGTCATTCAGTTGCCCGAGGTGACGCCTGCCGACAACCTGCCGCCCCGAACGCTAAACCCTGAAGAAATACATCAACTCTTGCAGCAACTCGAAGCTCATCTGGAAACCGTGTTTACCAGCAAACTCAACAGCCAGCTCGAACAATTGCAACGGCTGGCCGTTGATCTGGCGATCAGCGAATTCAAGGCCGAACTGCCCCAACTGCTGCGCGACGCACTGAGCAAAGCAGACGTTAGTCGTTAGTCGTTAGTCGTGGGTCAAAATGATATTATGCCTATAGACTTGGTTCACCCACCCATAAACGGATAGCTCGATGCCTACTCTCTCAACCGCAAAGTGGCCTCGGCCAAAGTCCGAGGATGAATGGGAAGATATGGCACTTGACGCAATGCGGCTGCGCTGGCGAGATCCAAATGCGCAGCGCAACGGTCGCCGCGGGCAAAGGCAGCACGGAGTTGATATATTTGGAAAGATAGGCACATCGACCGTCGCCGCTCAAGCAAAAAACATGGATGCATTAAGCGAAGACGACGCGATTTCCGAGATCACAAAAGCTGAAATATTTCAACCGCCTCTCCACGATTTTTATCTTGTCATCGGTGGGCCGCGTGACGCTTCATTTCAAGAGTTTATCCGTTTACTATCCAATGATCGAAAATCAAACGGCAAGTTCTCGGTGCACGTCCTCTTCTTTGAGGATGTCTGCCAAGAACTCGCCCTCGACATTTCTCTGATTCAAAAGTACTGGGGCGATTTCCTATTAAAACTTAACGCTCTCGTAAATGCCGTTCCAAAAGCACTAACTGGTCCCATTCTCGATGAGGAAGCAGCTTTAGAT
>JAJXTL010000174.1 GCA_021783855.1 Pseudomonadota bacterium | reverse complement strand
CTGCGGCGCGCGCGGCAACCCAGGGGCTGGTTGCGGGCAGAGTACCTTATGAAATTGACTGTCATTTGCCCAATGGTCAAATCGTGAGTTTTGCCGTCACCGAGGGTTATTGCCGGGACGGGCATGCGCATGCGGTGGTCATCAAGGATGCAGGGGATGATCCGGACGTCACCGACAAGGCGCATCTCACCGCCGACGTGCGCCTGATGCCGAACAATCCCGATGCGGTGCTGCTCAAGGGCGGAGATGGTGTGGGACTGGTCACCATGCGCGGGCTTGGACTTGAAGTCGGCGGTCCTGCGATCAACCCCGTGCCGCGCCGCAACATCATCGATAACGTGCGCGCCGCAGCAGGATCGCTGTTGAGCCGGGATGGTCTGGAAGTGACCATCTCTGTGCCGGGCGGCGAAGAAATGGCGAAGCGCACGCTGAATGCACGGCTGGGCATTCTGAACGGCATTTCGATACTCGGCACCACCGGCATCGTGCACCCCTATTCCACTGCCGCATTCCGTGCCAGCGTGATCCAGGGTGTTGAAGTCGCCGCCAGGCAAGGGCTAGATACGGTGGTGTTAACGACCGGGGGTCGCACCGAAAAATTCGTCATGCGCGAATTGCCCGAGCTTGCGCAGTTGTGCTTCGTGCAGATGGGCGACTTTCTGAGATACGCGCTGGATACCTCGGTCAAACAGGGCATTCGTCATGTTGTGATCGGCGGCATGGTGGGCAAGCTTACCAAGATGGCGCAGGGTGAGACCATTACGCACGCGGGGCGCAACGCGGTCGACACCGACCTGGTTGCGGATATCGCCGCGACCATCGGTGCGCCGCCGGAAATATGCGCGGAAATACGCGCGGCTGAAACGGCACGATTTGGCGCGGAACAGATGGAGCAGTTGGGCCTTGCGCATGCGTTTCATCTTGAGCTGGGCCGTCGCGTGATCACCACCTTAGCCTCGCGTTATCCGAATAAATTCACCCTCAGAGTGCTGATTTGCGACTTTGAGGGCAACAAACTTGCCGAGGTGGATCAAGAACATGGTTGAACAGCTTGTACATGAGCCTTGCCGCATCATCGGCGTGCTGGACAACGGTGCGGCGGGTCTGACACCTGCGGCACTCGCACACGTGAAGTCGGCTGATCTGGTGATTGGTGCCGAACGCACGCTGGCGCTGTTTGAGTTTTCTGAAAAAATCGAACAGCGCGATATGGGCGGGCAGTTAAGTCGCGTTGCCGAATGGGTGGCGGAGGCGCGCCTCGCGGGACGCCGCGTCGTGGTGCTGGCCACAGGTGATCCGATGTGTCACGGCATCGCGTCATTTCTGATAGGCAGGCTGGGTCAGGAGTCATGCACAGTGTTGCCCAATGTATCCACGCTGCAATGGGCATGCGCCAGGTTTGGTGTTGCGTGGCAGGATGCGAAAATATGTTCTGTGCACAGCCGTGATGCGGGCGAGTGGTCAATTGGCGCCACGCCAGAGCACGGACTGTATGCGCTGATGCAGGTAGCGCGCCGTCATGAACTGCTGGCGGTATTCACCAGTCCCGAGAACACCCCGGCACGCATCGCGCGCGCACTGACCGTCGAAGGGCTGGGGGATACGTTTCAGATGAGCGTCGCAAGCCGGATTTTTCAAACTGAACACAATGAACCCTCGGAAAAAATAATCGGCCCGCTGCTTGCCGCGCAGTGTGTTGATCTCGTCTTTGATGATCCAAATATGGTGATACTGCAACGCTGCATTCCGAGCAAGAACGAAGTGTTGTTCGGTCTGGAAGACGCTGCTTTCTTGCAACGAAAACCCGACAAGGGGCTGATCACCAAGCGCGAGGTGCGTGCGGTATCGCTTGCCCGTATGCAACTGTGCAACAACAGCATCGTCTGGGACATTGGTGCAGGATCAGGTGCGGTCGGACTGGAAGCTGCGCGTCTGAGTCAGGGAGGTCATGTATATGCCATCGAGAAAAATATCGATGATGCGGCGATCGCATCGCAAAACAGGCTGCGACTGGGTGTTGTCAACTACACGCTGACCAATGACAAGGCACCGGCCGGGATGGAAAGCTGGCCTGATCCCGACGCGATATTCATCGGCGGTTCGGGCGGCGAACTGGATGAATTGATAAAGCTTGGATTGAAACGATTAAAACCTGATGGCTGGCTGATTATGAATTTTGTGACTTTTGAAAATCTGAACGTGGCACTCTTGGTGCTGGCGGATCTGGGTGCTGTATGGGATGTCACGCAGCTGCAAGCTTCGCGCAGCCAGCCGATTTTGCACATGCACCGGCTGCAGGCGGAAAATCCGGTGTGGATCGTATCCGCGCAACGGATGGCTGCATGAGTGCGCATATCGGCAAACTATTTGGCGTCTCGCTGGGGCCGGGCGACCCTGGACTCATCACGCGCCGTGCATGGGAGGTGTTGCAAGGCGATGCATATTGGACTTATCCGGTGCGCAGCCGCAGCAGCGAGAGCTATGCGCTGGGTATTGCACAGCGCGCGGGACTCGTCATTCCAGATAACAGCAGCCCGCTGCTTTTTCCGATGACCCACGATGCTGCAAAGCTGGGTTTTTACTGGCTGGAGGCCGCGCAAACCGTGCTGTCTGTATTGCAGGCGGGACGCGATGTCGCCTTTCTGGTCGAGGGAGATGCATCGACCTATTCCACGTTTGGCCATCTGGCGCGCACCCTCAAAGCGCTGGATGCTTCGATTGAAATCGAGGTTATCGCCGGCGTGCCTTCTTTCCATGCCGCCGCCGCAAGCTTACAGGAACCGTTGGCCGATGTGGACGACATGTTGGGCATAGTGCCGGCAGGTTACGGTATTGAGATGCTGGAGCGGTTGTTGAATGATTTTGACACGCTGGTGTTGCTCAAGGTCAAACCCATCCTGAACGATATTATTGATTTGCTCGCGCGGAAAAATCTGCTGGCGCACAGCTGTTTCATCGAAAAATCCGGCGCGCCAGAAGAGCGCATTGTGCGCGATGTGGCAAGTTTAAAAGGAGAAAAAGTGAATTACCTGTCCTTGTTGATCGTCAAAAATCCGGACCGGCAGCGCGGTGAAATTGCACGCGGTTGCCGCAAGGTGGTGCGGGTGGAAGAACAATGACAGAGCCACGTGTCACACTCGTCGCAATTACCAAGCATGGCGCAGCGCGCGCCCTGCAACTCGCCCCACAACTGCCCGCTGCGAGCGTTGTCGTGGCGGAAAAATTCGCGGCGACCATGCAGAATTTATCCAATCCTGTTCGGGTCTATCAGGGCGCATTAAGCGCGCAGATCGCCGCACTGTTTTCGGATTTTGACCAAATCGTATTTTTTGTGTCACTGGGTGCCGTGGTGCGACTGATTGCACCGCACATCAAATCAAAGGATGAAGACCCCGGCGTGCTGGTGGTGGATGACGCCGCGCAGTTTGTCATCCCTGTCTTGTCCGGGCATGTAGGTGGCGCGAATGCCTATGCCGAACAGGTGGCAGCCTTGCTGGGTGCAGTGCCAGTGCTGACCACGGCATCGGACGTCGGCAGAACCATCGCGGTGGATATCCTCGGGCGCGAACTGGGCTGGCAGGTTGAATGTCCCAAGATCAACATCACGCGCGTTTCTGCAGCAGTCGTGAACGAAGAACCCATCGCCTTTGTGC
Source organism: Pseudomonadota bacterium (assembly GCA_021783855.1). The sequence continues at coordinate 1,941 of JAJXTL010000174.1, read as the reverse complement.
AGGAAGCGGGCGACAGAAACTGGTGGACGCGGCCCACACCGCTGCCTGCCAACATCAAAGTATTCAGCAGTTTTGAAGAAGTGGATATGGATCAATTCCATGCGGTGTTGTGGGTGACGCGCTGTGACATCACGGAGGCTACCTGGCAGCGACTGAAAGAGCGCCTGGTGGTATACCGTCCGCCTGCGGGCCAGGCATGATGCGTGTCGCGCTGGGTATCGGCTGTGACAGAGGTGCCACATTGCAAACGCTGCAAACTGCGGTGGCACATGCCTTGTCGCAGGCAGGGTTGACGCATCAAACCGTAGCGGTATGCGCCAGCATAGACAGGAAGAACGATGAAGTCGCGTTATTGCAGTTGTGCGAACAACAGCATTGGCCGTTGCAATTCTATAGTGCAGAGCAATTGGCAGCGGTTGCAGTGCCCAACCCTTCCGAGGTGGTGCGGAAGTATATGGGCACGCCTGCTGTGGCTGAGGCGGCCGCGATGCTTGCGGCCAATACCGATATGGCAGGTCTGCTGGTTGAGAAACACAAATATTGCGGCGTTGACGGCAAGAACGCCACGGTTTCAATTGCGAGGATAAAAGAATGAAAAAAGGAAAAATCCTGCTGGTCGGATTCGGCCCGGGTTCCAAGGAAGACATGACCTACCGCGCGCGGGAAGCGATTGCCGGCGCGGATGTGGTGATCGGCTATACCACTTACATCAAGTTGGTGGAAGATTTGCTGGGCGGCAAGGAAGTGATACGCAAAGGCATGACCGAAGAAATCGACCGCTGCGTCGAAGCTTATGAGCAGGCCAAACTGGGCAAGGTCGTGGCGATGGTCTCCTCAGGCGACATCGGCATTTACGGCATGGCGGGCCCCACCTATGAAGTGCTGTTCCAGTCTGGCTGGAGGCCGGGCGGTGACATCGAAGTTGAAATCGTGACGGGCAGCACGGCCTTGTCGGCATGCGCATCCTTGGTTGGCGCGCCGCTGACCCACGATTTCTGTTCGATCTCGCTGTCGGATCTGTTGACCCCATGGCCGGTGATCGCCAACCGCCTGGTGGCGGCGGCGCGCGCGGATTTTGTGGTGGCGCTGTACAACCCGAAGAGCGGTCGTCGCACCAAGCAGATCGTCGAGGCGCAGCGTATCCTGCTGCAACACCGCAAGTCCGAGACGCCGGTTGCCATCGTCAAGTCAGCCTACCGCAAGAGCCAGTCGATCCAGATGGTCAGACTGGACGAGATGGCCGATTGCGATATCGGCATGCTCTCCACCGTGCTGATCGGCAACAGCAGCACCTTTTTGCGCGACAATCTGATGATCACGCCGCGCGGCTATGCCAACAAATATGACAGCTTGACCGGGGAGACGCGGGAAGGCGAAAAAGCCGGACGTTCTCTCGGCATGGGGCTGATAGGCTGGAAATCCTGTGTGCGCAGTTATCTGCGCGAATTCCCCGATTATTCCCTGCAGGCCGTTGTCAGGTACTTCGACATGCCGTTTGAAGAAATATTGTCAGCCATCCATGGCGCAAAAGCCGACGATACAGCCGGGGAGTTTTCAGCGATGCGTGCGGCTGACGCAACGCAGTTGTTGAATGAGGTGAAAAACTGGGGGCGTCTGCGCGCCGTGGTGCGCAGCCGCGATGCCGTCAGCGAAATGATGCTGGACGGCAATGATCTGGCGCTGTCAGGTGACCGATTGAAGGTGGAAAACGAACATTTTCATCTGCATGTGGATTGGAGCCGGGTTGCACGCGCGTGGCTGGTGATGCGCGCTGACAGAAATTACGGCGCTTATTTCATCGACAGTAACGGTGACGTCGTGTTCAAGTTTTCACTGCTGAGCAAGGACGATGCATCCATACAACGATACAAACAGTCCTGGCAGTTGCTGGGCGAAACACAGGAGATGAAGTCATGAGTGAACTTGAAAAACCCAAGATGA